>JBAUTA010001442.1:0-3387 GCA_049581985.1 Kovacikia sp. | reverse complement strand
GGGAAGGGGCGTAACTTCCATCGTTTTCCCTGTGCCTGCTAACTGATGCCAGGTTAGAGGGGGAGTGGTTGAGGTTTGACAGATGATGGGAAGCCAACTGGCACAGGGGTATTCGCTCTCCAATCCTTGCAGGCGTTCGCGGGCCTGGCGTTCTGCTAGATAGAGCGATTCTCCCTGAACAAATGCCATCAGAAAATGCTTGAGAAATTCCTGAGCAACCCGATCGGGAACGGGCTCCCGCATGATAATCATTTGTGGCAGACGCAGTTGTTCTAACTCCTGGGCCAGTCCCAAGCCATCGCAGGAGTTAAAGATAGCAAGCTGTAAGCCATTGGCAATTGCCCAGCGCAACCCATACTTCAGTTCTTCTAAGGTCAACTTCTCCTCAGCATTGAGGTCAATCCGTCCTTGCTTTCCTTCCGTTTGGCTGTGTCCGGCAAAGAAAAGAATATCCCAATGCTGATCCCAAAGTTGTTGCGTGATCTGGCGACGGGATGGCTCCACTAGAAAGGTGACTTCGGCATCGGGGAGTTGCTCCAGTAATGCCCGGTCTTCCTCCACACTGATGCCAACACGATTACCCAAAATTGCCAGAATGCGGACTCTGCCATCGGAACCTGCGATTCTGGCAGCCTGAATCTGTTCCAGATTGGAAGACGCCAGGGCAACTTCAGCTCGGAAGTAATGGTCCACAAAGTCCCAAAAATGCCAGGGTAATCGCCATAGATCCCGATCCTGGGTCCGGATCAGGATTCGAATCGGCTCGTCAAGGGTCAGGACTTCCCGGAGTCGCCGATCGACTGGCCGAAATTGGGGAGATTCCAGCCAGAAATTGAACCGATCTCGCAGTTGATAGGCCGATCGGCGGCAGTTATCCAGGCGATTGACCGAACCCCCGTAAATAATTTCCTGAGGCATGATGCGGCTACCCATTCCCAGACTCCGGTACGCCTGCTGCCACTGGTTGAGCCGGGTGAGCAACTCTGGATCTGAAGGCAGGGCTGCGGCAACTTCAAGGACAGGGCGTTCTCCTTCGCTGCCAACCTCCAGCGACCCACGAAACCCCTGTCGTTCTAGATCGCCGTCCAACTTCAGGACAACTAACTTGCCAAGACTGATGCCCATTTTTACTGTCTACTGGCTAGTACAACAAAAGTAAAGTTTTGAAAGGGGTAAAGGAGGAAATCTCCTTCTTGGGGGCTTTGCCCCCACTCCCCCCTGTTGCAAAATTTAGGGTTTGCAACACTAGTTTCTAAATGACAAAAGCCGTCGTAACGCTGCGGCTACCTAAACCAACCCGGACACTAAACCGCTCCCCCAGCACCCCACTGAACTTTAATTGGATCATTTCCGTGCTCCTGGACTGGGCCTGCATTACGGTCAATTCATCCTGATCGAGCACCTTGACTTCTAAATCTGCTGGTAAATGGGTCTGCTTACCCATGGGGCAGACCTTAACCCAGATATCCATGACTGCTTCAGAAGCTGGCTTCAAACTCACCAGCAAGGCCACGGGGGCCGCATCCAGTTCCTTGCCCAGGTCGAGTCGCTTACCACCTGTCGTGAGCGGTTCAACGGCCTGAAGTTGACTGATGTTCCGAAAGCTCCAGGCGGGTTGTTGAGGGCCAAAGAGGTCCTCTATGGTTTGCCACCCAGCCGACAGCCCCCCCTGCAGCCATTGCCCCAATGCAACTGGCGGTTGAGCCGCGGCAGCCTGTTCAGATGGATTCAGCCTGTCCAGCAATTCATTCAGCGATCGCAACTGACTCAGCGGTAACTCCGGTGCTGTCACCAGCGGAACAAAACCTAAGAGGGTGGCCTCACTCAACTCCTGGTCAAACTGGACGGCGACATACCCAATCCGATCGGACCAGACCTCTGGCGGGACATGACAGCTTGTTTCCCCAGGCAATACCGGACGGCACTCTAACTTACCCCGGCCTCGTACCACCAGGTCTGCCGTATCTGCTAATACCTGTATGGCAGGGTTCCAGCTATCGCTTGCCTTCAGGTCTGTATCAATTCCTAACCAGCCCAGGTAGGACTGAACTGTTTGCACAGCCAGCGCGTTTAGATAGACCTGTTTTGCCTTCTGCGGACTGGCCTGCTGCTGACGAAACTGGTTGGCGATTTGATGGGCTTTTAGGGTGAGTGGCATGGTGAACGTTAACCTATCTTCTATAAAGGGCCGCATTCTCCGTATCTCTCATCTGGCTGACTGGTGGCTTGTCCAATTTGTAGTTGGGTGGGGAATGATACCGGAGCCATGGGGGTAGGGCGTTTGAAAGTTCTTAGGAAATTTTTGGCAGAACCCTAAGACAAGTATTCTTTTAGCTGGGGTGCAAACTTTGTGAGACACCGCTGGTAAAAGCTACTCAAGGTTGGGATTCGAATTCCCAGTTCCGTTGAAAGTTCTTGCCAGGAGTACCCCGCCAGTCGCCTGGTGGCCAGGAACTGAAAGTTTGCTGCCGGATAGTGATCGATGTGGGACTGCCGGAACGCCCCTTCCGGGTCTTCTTCGAGACATTGAAGAATCTGTTGAGATGGCAGTGGCACAAGCTGGGGATTGATGTCATTGGGGTTATTGCGATCCAGATCATCCAGGGTCAAACGCTTGATAGTTTTGGGGTCGATACCTTTTGGAACCATGGGCAGTAGTTCCCGACTGGCTTCGATAAAAAACTGCCGATTCAGCAAGAAATTAGCCCATTGCAATACCTCCCCCCGTTCCGGTTGATAGGTGTCAATCTTTTCGCAGATGTGGGTAAACAATCGTTGCACCGCCTCCGCATAGATCTCGTCGTAGCAATCCAGAAACTGTTCTCGTCGGGGGCGTACCAGTCTTCCCGATCGCTGGATAACACTCACTAACCGGGCTAATGCATGCTGCCTTTCCCGCGTTTTGGGTGGATGTCGTTGGGCTGCGATCGCGATCTGCTTTAACTCGTGATCCAGGGAATCCAGATGGGTTGGCCGCGCCGATACACATAATCCATTCATAAGGAGCAGAACCAATTTAGGACAAAACCAACCAGGTAAGTAGGTAGCTCTAATTAATTGTAAGAAGGGGGAGTGGGGGCTGCGCCCCCAGGCAGGGGGTTCCACCCCCTCCACCCCCAAACTCATCTTTTATTTAATTGCGCCCAGCTACTTATCTCACTCAAAACTGTCTTGTAGAGTTTGGTTCGTAAGGTCTGTTTTAAGGGTATTTCAAACTCTTAAAACAGATCCATCTCTGCACGTTTGGGTCAAAGGTTCTCGAAGCGTGTCTCCTAAGTGTATCTGTTATCCCTTAAATAACTCTTAAATCCAAGAACCTCTTTTTATGCAAACGTTACATTTCTTAAGTCCGAGTAATTCTTCTAGATCTAACTTCCGGCTTCTCAT
>JBAUTA010001441.1:0-3041 GCA_049581985.1 Kovacikia sp. | reverse complement strand
AAGGTCAGTATAACGAGAACTTCTGAGGGACGGTTACGCCTGCTGACGGAGTCGTTCACCAAAAGAACCTGGCTGGATTCCTAAAATCTGGAAGAACTCTGCTGCTTCCTGCGGATCCGGCTAGTCTGATTGGGGAAATTATCGGGAATTACCATAAGCAAGTGTCAGGGCATAGCACTGCTACACCCTGACACCAGGCGATTCTAAAGATGGATTTTAGTTCAGCTCAGATCTCGTACAAGCAAATCCTTCCCTGAAAATCGTTTTAGAAGTTGGTCAACACCGGGTTTTCACTGACCTCAACCCCCATTTGAGAGCGTTGCAGGCGTGCCCCCAGCTTTTTCAACTTGTTGTCCAGGGTTTCATAGCCCCGATCGAGGTGGTGTAACCCTTGAATCGTGGTTTTTCCAGATGCGGCCAGACCTGCTAATACGAGGGCGGCTGAGGCTCTCAGATCCGGTGCTACGACCGGGGCCCCCGACAAGAGGGGAACGCCTCGAACGATCGCGTGGGTGCCCTTCACCCGGATATCTGCACCCATGCGGGTCAGCTCAGCAACATGACGCAGGCGGTTTTCAAACACGGTTTCCGTAATCACACTGTCTCCCTCACTCAGGGTCAGCAGCGTCATAAACTGGGCCTGCATATCGGTAGGAAAACCTGGATAGGGCAGGGTTTCAATATCCGTTGCGGTATAACGATGGGCCGGAATCAGCCGTAAACGATTCGGGCCTTCAGGCACAACCTGAGCACCGATCGCCTGCAATTTCGCAATTACAGCGGTTAGATGATCGGAGATCACCGGAGACAGACTAATCTCGGAATGGGTAATCGCTCCAGCCACCAGAAAAGTGCCGGCCTCAACCCGATCAGGAATAATGCCGTAATCCGTCGTATGCAGGCTGGTAACCCCGGCGATCGTAATGGTATTGGTCCCTGCTCCTCGAATCCTGGCACCCATCGCCCGACAGAAATTTGCCAAATCGACAACTTCTGGTTCCTGCGCCGCATTTTCGATGATCGTCTCTCCATCCGCCAACGTAGCCGCCATCATCAGCGTCTCCGTTGCCCCAACGCTGGGGTAGTCTAGATAAATTTTGGCACCCTGAAGCCGCTTGTTTCTGCCTCTGACATTGGCGTAAACCATGCCGTGATCGATCTGCACGTCTGCTCCCATCGCCTGCAATCCCCGAACGTGGAGATCCACGGGTCTAGCTCCGATCGCGCATCCCCCCGGTAATGGAATTCGGGCAACTCCTAAACGGGCCAATAGGGGGCCAATGATAAAGAAACTGGCCCGTAATTGGCTAACTAATTCATAGGGAGCCTTTGATTGGGCGATGTGGGAAGCATCAATGGTCAGACAATCTGCGTGATGCTCTAGTTTGACTCCCAAGGATGAGATGATCTCTCCCATCCGGAGCACATCAACCAGGGAGGGAACATTGCGAATTCGGCACTCTTGAGGGCAAAGCAAAGCCCCAGCCATGACGACTAGCGCAGAATTCTTGGCTCCACTAATTGCAACATGTCCGCTGAGGGCGGATCCACCCCAAATCTCTAGAACAGATTTGTCCTCTTCGGGGGAAGTACAGGCGTTAGGTAAGCTGGGAGAGAGAGTAATTGGTCCGTCCTCCAATCAATCAATACAGTTCAATTAATCTAATTCAACTTGCGAAGTTGGTTTCGATTCTACCGGAAAGATCCGAAATGTTTCGGAATTTTACGTAAAGCCGATCGCATCTTGCTACCTTATCACCCCGGAAGCGATTCAAGTTTATGGACTAAAATGATTGACAGACGCCCCTGATTAAGGAATGATTGGAAATCGCAGCATTAACTGCACGCAAGCGGAACTGGCGGAATTGGTAGACGCGCTAGATTCAGGTTCTAGTGTTCGCAAGGACTTCCGGGTTCAAGTCCCGGGTTCCGCATCTGACCTTTCAATCTTGAAAGGAACCTTATTTAGATGCATTTTTAGATGCAGTGTGTTTTTCCCTGATTGATGACTTGTTAAATCTCCTTATCGTTTGGGCCTTTCACGTAACAAAATTTTAATAAATGATTCTCACCAGCCTCCAGAATCCTCTGGTCAAACAGATGCGGAAGCTGCATCAGGCCAAGGAGCGGCGGCAACAGCAGCTTTTTTTGCTGGAGGGAACCCATTTATTGGAAGCAGCCTGGGCGGCAAACTGTTCGTTTGTCACCCTCTGTAGCACGACTGATTGGCAAAGCCGTCATTCCCAGCTTTGGGAGCAGGTAAGCCAGAAAACTCAACGGGTGGAGTTGGTGAGTCCGGAGGTGCTACGGGCGATCGCCACCACCGTGGAACCCGACGGAGTTGTTGCTACCGTTGAGCGAGTTTCTACCCCTACGCCGTCTTTTACCAGTCTGGGTCTTGCGCTGGAGACCATCCAGGATCCCGGTAATCTCGGGACCATCATCAGGACTGCGGCGGCGGCTGGAGCGGAGGGATTGTTGTTAAGTGCGGATAGTGTCGATCCTGACCATCCCAAGGTATTGCGTGCATCAGCAGGGCAATGGTTTCAGGTGCCAATGGCAGTGCGTTCCAACCTGAAAACAGAAATTTCCCACTATCAGCAACGGGGAATGCAGGTGATCTCAACCCTGCCTGACGTACCCCTGACCTACTGGCAGGTTGATCTGCGGCCCCCTACCTTGATTTTGCTGGGGAATGAGGGGGCAGGGCTGTCTCCAGAGTTAGCAGAACTGGCTGATCAGCAGGTCACAATTCCCCAGAGTTCAGGGGTGGAATCTCTGAATGTGGCGATCGTCGCTGCCCTGATTCTGTATGAAGCAAAGCGGCAACGGACAGTCCAATGAGGGGACTGGGGTGTCAGAACTGCGAGGGGTCTATCAAGAAGCAGGGGTTTGTCAAGACTGTTTGAAAGGGTTGAAAACCCTCAAAAACACCTGGGATATAGGTTTTGTCGATTTGAGTTACCCCTCAAATCGATCCTGACAGATTACCAGGTTTGAGTATCTAATACCAATTTAAAAAATGAAGGTTGCAGACGGGG
>JBAUTA010001440.1:0-14609 GCA_049581985.1 Kovacikia sp. | reverse complement strand
ATTTCCCTACCAACCAGGTAGAATTCAAGGGATGGGAAGACCTTGAAAAGATGAGATGATTGGTTCCACGATCGGATTTTCTGTTTCACCAAGAGTCACAAACATCCCTTCTTTGCTCTAAATCATTTTTCAAGTTTCAATTTCTCAATAACATTAGCGATGGATAAGGGGTTTCTCCATCTAGCGGAAGCCATAGTCTGATCAGAAATTAAGGTTTCGCTTCTCCTACCTGGGAACGACGTCAGTGGTGAGGTAAAAGTTTTGGGTTTATTTGGTAAGCAATCAATCTGGCTAAATTTGATAGGCGGGGCTATTAGCATTGGGCTGATGCCAACCTGGGCTACCTGGCCGGTTGCGGCAGCAGAAAAAATTGTCTTGTCCTACGGTATTTTGGAGCGATCGGTGTCCATTAGTTCCCTGGATACGTATGCCAGGACAGGCAAAATCGACAGTGAGCTGGCCTGGTACGCACGGCACGCATCTCCTCAACAACTGACTCAATTACAGCAGGGGTTGTTGACTCCCATTCCGTTAAATTCGGTAGAAGTTTCCCAGTTTCTCTACACCTCTATTGGGGAGCGGTTATTAGGCCGTTTGGGAGAGGTGATTCAAATGGATTCACGCCAACCGGGTTTTTATGCGATTCGGGCAGCGTTGATCATGGCAGCGGCTGATCCGGAGGGCTTCACTCCCTTAACGATCCTCCGCAGGTTTCCTTCAACCCGGATCGAGATTAATTTGGCCCGCAGCCTAGAGATTGCAAATACCCTGGAAACCCTGCTCAACCAATCCAATCGGGCATTTTCGTTGGTTGAAGAGCAATCGTCCCTGGAAGCCTCTACTACTCCAGTTTCCCTGCCAGGCGAAGATCTGCGGCAGCGGGGTGTTCTGACCTGGAAAAAGCAAGCCATTACGCTCACGGATCGGACGCGCGATCGCCGATTTCCGGTTGATCTCTATCTGCCACAATCGCCTAAATCCCATCCAATCATTGTCATTTCCCACGGTTTAGGCTCCGATCTCAGCAGTTTTACCTATCTGGCAGAGCAACTTGCCTCCCACGGATTTGTCGTTGCCGTCCCTGAGCATCCGGGCAGCAATACCCGCCAATTACAAGCTCTGTTGGACGGTAGGGCGGCTGAAGTGAC
The DNA here is from genome assembly GCA_049581985.1 of Kovacikia sp. Classification (GTDB taxonomy): domain Bacteria; phylum Cyanobacteriota; class Cyanobacteriia; order Leptolyngbyales; family Leptolyngbyaceae; genus Kovacikia. Next base: position 13,461 of record JBAUTA010001440.1, on the reverse strand, counting down.
CAATCCTAAGGAGTTTATCGATCGCCCGTTAGATATCAAGTTTTTGCTGGATGAACTAACTCGCCTGGCGCAGGCCGATCCAACTCTACAAGGACAGTTAAATCTACAGCAGGTTGGAGTTATCGGTCAATCTTTTGGAGGATATACGGTGCTGGCACTGGCAGGAGCCCCGATCCGATTTCAGCAGCTTCAAACCAGTTGCCGCGCCCTGGATGATTCACTTAATCTGTCGCTTTTGCTCCAGTGCTTAGCATTGCAACTGCCCAATCGTCAGTATGACCTGGTTGATGCGCGGATTAAAGCCGCGATCGCTGTTGACCCGATCGATAGCAGTGTCCTGGGGCCCGAAAGCCTCAGCCAGATCAAAATTCCAGTCATGCTAGTAGCTGGCAGTGCAGACACGGTGGCTCCTGCGTTACCAGAACAGATTCAACCCTTCACCTGGCTGACATCCATTAACAGATATCTGGTGCTCATTCAAAACGCAACCCATTTTTCTACCATTCAGCCATCCTCCGATGATGCCGTCCCCATTCCACCTCAGGTAATTGGCCCCAACCCTGCTCTGGCTCGCCGCTATCTCTCAGCCTTGGGGGTTGCTTTTTTTAAGACCTATGTGGCAAACCAGGCTAGCTATCGCCCTTATCTGAGCGCGACCTATGCCAGAGCCATCAGTCAGGAGCCGTTGAGACTCAATTTGGTTCGCTTGCTCACCGAGGCCCAGCTAGCTCAAGTGATTGGTGGATCTGCCTCCCCTTCCTTACCCGCTGAGACGACCCCACCCGCTCCCTCCGATTCACCTCAGCCAGTTTCCCCACCGCCACCCCCCTTATCTCCTTTGAGCCAATAGGTAGCGCTAGGTTCAGGGTCAACTTCAGCGCGCCTACTCAGGCCAATTCCATTCCCTGATTTTTGCTCAATTTTGTCCGACGTGTTGCGCTGAAATGGATGCCATGGAACGCGATCGCCTTTCCTGAACTGCTTAGCCATAATGCTTCTCTAATTGGGGGCAGGGGCCAACTCCAACTCATTCCAGGAAGGGATCCAGGCAATCCATTGATTCGGATTTGGGATTCGGATTTGGTGAATCGGAATTTATCCCAATTAAAAAATGAAGGTTGCAGATGAGGGTGTGGGGGCTTCGCCCCCAGTCAGGGGTTCCACCCCTGCACCCCGTCCCCAATCTGTCCTATTCGCTATTTAAATTGGGATTAGGTTGGTGAAAGCTTAACAAAACCTGTGTAACCACTTCACCCCACCAGGGATAGAGGTCAGGGTTGGCTTGCCAATAGAGAAAAGGTGTAGTTGATAGGCTTTCCCTCGACCAAAATAGTCGAGGGAAAGGCTCTCAGGCTCCCCATCTGCCTGCCTATGAGGCGTTTAACCCTGAGCGGCAGTAGCACCGTCCGGGGCTACGATGGGGGAACGGTTGGTTCGGGGAGTAGTTTTATTCTGGCAACCGCTGAATATCGCTTCCCCATCGTCAATTTCACCCTATTTCAGCAGGAGATTCAGACCCAAGGGGTGTTGTTTGCCGAGTATGGCAATGTCCTGGGTACGGAAGCCGAGGTGCAGGGCAACCCATCAAAAGCCCGGCTCAAACCTGGCGATAGTGCCAGCTATGGATTTGGGCTCCATTTCCGGGTGCCCTTTGGGCTGCTTCGGCTTGAGTTTGGCTAGAACGATCGCGGCGGCAATGAAATTATTGTTGATGTGGGCGATCGCTTTTAGGAAAACGGTTCTTCCTTCGCTTCCTCCTTTGTATTGGTTCGCCGCTCTGGGGTTTCGCGGGTGAACTTCATATGAATAGCGCGGTTTTGTTCGCCATCGGCGGCCACTGCCAGAATTGGGAAATCCAGTAACCCATCCTGGAAAGACATCTGGAAGCGGAAGGTGCCATCGGGATTGAGGGTAATCGGGCTACCCGCGATCGTTACGATGGCATCGGGTTCAGTTGCCCCGTAGATAATCAGTTCCGCATCGGCAACCAGCCAAAACTTACGGGCACGCAGGGGCGGCATTGAGGCCGAGAATCCTACTCCCGATAGGGTCAGACCAGAGAAGGTCGGAACAACACCTATCCCCACACCGGAGGGGAAGATATAGGAACTGACTGCCTGACCGGGAACAAGTCCGGGAAGGGTCGGGAAGGAACTTAATGCCTGTCCAGAAGCCATTTGAGCGGAACCAAACACAGAGCCAGGGATGTGCTGCATCGAGCCAAACAGGGAGCCAGCAATTCGCAGAGACTCGGCGGACTCTGACAACCCGAAAATTTTGTCGTAAATGGCTGCGGCGGACCCCAGGGGTTGACCGGGGGGAACCAGATCTAAAATTGTCCGACCGCGCAGATCTTCTTCCCAGGAGACGCTTGCAAAGTGGTCTTCGTACCAATCGGAGGGGTAAACGGGAGGAATGCGGCAAGGGGCAGAACGCGCCAGCAGCAGCCAGCGACCATCGCCGGTGACGTAGCCAATCTCCGCAACGTAGTCGCGATCGCTGACCGGGATCGGCACATACCAGTTCCGCGCCAATTCGTCACAGTCGTATTGCTGGAGGCTATGGGGAGCCTGGTGGCTGAGGTCAATGTCAGTCACATCGTAAATCCGGATTGCCAGTTTCTCTCCCCCCTGGCGGCGCAGCTCTGACTTGTGCTGATCGGGAGTATCCCAGTAGGAATAGGCCCACTGAGGATCGCGGGGCATGAGAACAATCCGGCTTTCACCATAGCCATCTGGCAATTCAGACAACCCTTCATCCACAGAAGCAAGGGACTCAGTGCTCAGATCGGTCTGCCCGACATCAAACTTGGTCGCCTCTACAGCGGATTGGGGATCGCTTTTTAGCGAAGATAGGGCAGCCCCCCCGGCAATCGCAGCTCCCGCAAGCCTCGCAGCTCCCGCAACCGTTCCAGTGCCAGGGAACGCATCCCTGGTGGCGGGGCTTGCATCCGGCGGCGGAGATGGTTCCTCAATTAAATTGGGGGCCTGAATCCGGATCGAATTAGAACGTGCCAGGGCTAACCAGCGACCATCTGAAGCGGTGTACCCCAATTCTGAAACATAGTCCCGATCGCTGAGAACAGGCAAATTTCGATTCCAATCCTGCTCACTCACGTCAAATTCTTCAAAATTTGTCGGCGTATAGGTTTGCGGATCCTGTCCGGTGACATCATAGAGCCGCAGCATCAGGTTATCTCCACCCTGGGCTTTCAGCTCGGCTTTATGCTCCTCCGGGGCTTCCCATTTAGCGTATGCCTGGTGGTTATCCCGGGCGGTCAGGGTCATTGTACTCGAGGCTCCCGCTCTCGCCCCTGCCAATCCTGCCCCAACAGCGGCTCCGGCTCCCGCCGCGATCGCCGCTCCGGCGATTACCCCTCCTCCTAACGGGGTTGCCCTATCTACTGCTGGCGGATTTATAGGGGCAGCCGCCGCTCCAGTAGCCTCTCTGGTAGCTGCAGGAATGGACCCTTCCCGCACGGGCGGGGCTGCCGGTGCATTGATAGGAGGAACAGGTGACGAGACCGGAGCGCCGGAGGGGGGGATTGGGGGAGCCGCAGATCCCCCTGGGGTAACCGTTCCAGGAGCAGCACCACTGCCCCTAGCCAGGGAAGTTGCCCCTCTTTTGCCCCAAAACCAGGCCAATCCGATAATCGCAACGGGCAGCAGCAGCCACCAGGGCGATATATCCTTAATTTCAGTCTTTGCCGCTGGGGCTGGGGTTGCCGCAGGGGAGGCTATTGGGGTGGGAGTTGCCGCTGCAGAAGTTGCTGGAGCGGGGGAAGCCGTGGCTTCGCCCTCCGTAGAAACCACGGCTCCCTCTACCCTTGCCTGTTCGATCGTCTGCTGATTTTCCTTCGCCGTAGCATAGGCTAAGAAGCTGCTAACTGCGGCGGTAGGCGTCCCTGTGTAAACATAAACGAGGGGTTGGGAAAAGGGATAGCGGGGATCGCTGGGAAGAGTCCCGTGCATCTTCAGAACAGTGATGTTGGGTTTGTCCAGAACCTGATCGGCGATCGCATAGCTAATGCCATCCGTACCCAGTTCTTGAATGACTGCTGCCGTACTTTCTTGACTCAGTTTGACGGCATTAGCCCCCGCTACAAAGGGTGCGGCGCTGAAAACCGGATAGTTTTGCAAAGCCTGGCGGGTATCGTTATTTTCTGGTCGATCGATAAACCGAATTGGGCCAGCAGCCCCTCCCACCTGGGACCAGTTCGTAATCTCACCTCGAAACATTTGGGCAAACTGCTTATCCGTCAGGCTACTGCTAAAAGGGTTGTTAGGCCCAACTACCATGGCAATTTTGTGGCGGGAGACGACCACCTGACTTAACCCTTTCGCTTTCTCTTCGGGCGTCAGACTGCGTCCGATCGCGGCCAGGTCAATCTCGCCATCTAACAGAGCTTGCAGGGCTGAACGAGTGCCGTTGGCGGCCAGGTTAACCGTTGTTCCAGAGTATTGTGCCTCGTAGCGTTGCTTTAATGCCTGGTTGATGGTTGCCATACTGGTGGAGCCATCAATTCGCACCAGTTTATCCTTAGGCGCGACAGGGGGCAGGGGGGAAGCAGGGGGAGAGGCCGATTGTGCCAGAACCGGATGGATCACTAAAAACTTCTGTATAAATGCTTCAGAAGCAGCAGCTAGAGTCAGCAGTAGCGCTAGAGTAACGATTGATGCGTCTTTTTTTGGCAACATAATATTTAAGATGTGCTCAGACCAGTTCTGGTTGACGTTAATTTTTGCAAAAGACGAGCTAATTGTATAGCCCTTGGATCTGGTAGAGGATTCCTGGATGGAAACTGATTCAGCCGACCTGTTTAATCAATTGCAAGCGACCCTACGCAAGATGGAGGTAGTACTCAGGACGATCTCAAATGCCGTTGTCTGGATTGACCACGACCAGCGGAAGAATGGTGCAATTGGTGTGTAACTGTCTAGTCAATCGTCCTGCCGCTAGTTTAATAGGCTTGCGGCTGAGTCAGGTGTTGTCGCTCAAACAAGCAGGAAACTTGCTTGCCCTGGAGGCCTATCCAGAGGTTATGGAAGTTGGGACAATCTGAAATGATACCGATTCAAGTTGAACTTCAACTTGAAGAACTTCAACTTGAAATTCAACTTGAATTGAGGCCAGATATTTTTCTGAAAGGCTGATGGGTAAGGGTTTTCCCCAGCTTAAATCGCCAATCTTCCCTCTAGAATGGTATGACCACAGATACCGATTAGGTTCCCCTTCTTCACTCCTTTCAAAACTTTATTTTTGTTGCACCAGGTGGGAGGGAGCGCGGATTGATCGCAATGCGGAGATGAGTTATGGCCCTAGCCCTATTGGTTAGGACAGGGTGCAGGGGTTTCACCCCTGGCTGGGGCAACGCCCCCACTCCCCCTTTAGTCCTCTGTTCCAATCAAACTGGCGATAGCTATATTAAGTTTTGAGTGAGGCAGCCATTTCCATGACGACCCGACGCATCTTAATCATTGACGATCAAGAAGCGATTCAAGCTGCGGTGGAATTTGGCCTTAGACTGGTGGCGGGTTGGCAAGTGCTCACCGCCAGTTCCGCTGCCCAGGGGATTCAAACGGCCCTAGCCGAACAGCCCGATGCAATTTTGCTAGATCTGATGATGCCTGATATGGATGGGATTGCCGCCCTTAGAGAACTCCAGGCACATTCTGCAACAGCCCCCATTCCCGTGATTCTCTTAACCGCCAAAGCCCAACTAGCAGAAGAACAGCAGTTCAACCATTTAGGCGTCAGTGGGGTCATTGCTAAACCCTTTAACGCCCTCAATTTGCCCAATCAGATTGCCAGAATTTTACATTGGCAGAGTCAATCGTCATGAAAATTCTGTTGGTAGAAGATGATGATCTATTGGTCAGTGTTCTAATGAAGCATCTAACGGCACAAAATTATGTCGTGGATGCGGTTCAGGATGGGGAGACGGGATGGACCTATGGTTCCACCTTTGAGTATGACTTGATGATGCTGGATATCATGTTGCCCAAGTTGGATGGCATCAGTTTATGTCGGCGGTTTCGAGCAGAAGGATTTACGACTCCAATTCTGTTACTCACGGCTCAAGACACCAGTACTAGCAAGGTGCAGGGCTTAGATGCGGGCGCAGATGATTATGTGGTAAAACCCTTCGATCGGGCAGAGTTGATCGCCCGGATTCGCGCCTTGTTCCGTCGAGGAAGTTCCAATCCCTTGCCGGTGCTGACCTGGGGGGATTTGTTTCTCAATCCCAGCACCTGTGAAGTGACCTACAATGGCCTCTCCCTTAATCTCACAACGAAGGAATATGAACTGTTGGAACTGCTGCTGCGGGATAGCCAGCATGTTTACAGTAGCGAAGAAATTCTGGATCGATTGTGGTCTTCAGAAGAGTTTCCCTCTGAGGCAACGGTGCGTTCCCATATCCGTCGGTTGCGTCATAAATTGGTAACCGCAGGTGCTCCCAATGATTTCATTGCAACGGTGCATGGACGGGGGTATTACTTGAAAGCGCCTGGGGAGACAGCGGTTTTCTCCCCATCGGTTCCTCCAGCAAACACTGCTGCTGGGTTTGGCATCAGTAACCTGACCGAAAGCCTGGGCGATCGCCCAGCTGACTCGCAACAGCAATATCTTGCCTTTTTAAATGAAACCTGGACAACAACCCAACCCAACAGTCTCCACCAGCTAGCGATGTTGTCTCAAACGGTGAAGGACTTGAAAGCCGATCGGCTGAATCCCCAACATCAGGCTCAGGCCCAGCAGATCGCCCACAAGCTGGCGGGCAACCTGGGTATCTTCGGGCTAACGAAGGCAATGCATTTGGCCCGTCAGCTAGAGAGCTGGCTGGGTTCTCATCAACCGTTACAGTCCCACCACGCCCCCCTGCTGGAAACCCTGGTAACTTCGCTGCAGCAGGAGGTGCGCGGCACACCTTCGATTCAGATTCCGCAACTGCCTGCGGGGCACTCCCCTCTGTTGTTGATTGTGAGTCCAGATTCTAATTTTGCCCAGTCGCTCATCGCGTCGGCCGCAGGTCGGGGAATGCGGACTGCGATCGCGCCCACCCTGGAGGCCAGCCAGATCTGGCTCAACCCGGAGTCTGCCCCCGATCCAGCCCATAAAACTCCCGATGTGATTCTGTTTCACTTTCCACCCACGCCGACAATTTCCGCCAACGCCAGCAGTAAAGCAATGACCCAGACTGGCAACAATTCTCTGGAGCTATTGCAGGCATTTGCAAATCGTTATCCTGGTTTGCCCCTTCTAGTGGTGGGAGATCGGGGCGAGTTCGACGATCGCCTGGAGGTTGTGCGCCACGGCGGCAAACTTTTTCTGGAAAAATCCACCCCCCCAGAGCAGGCGATCGCGTCCGTGATCCAACTGCTGGGAAATTCTGAACCCTTAGAGACGCCAACCAAGGTGATGATTGTCGATGACGACCTGGATTGGTTACGCACCCTGCCAACCCTGCTGAAACCCTGGGGGTTTAAAGTCACGACCCTTGCCGATCCGCTGCAATTTTGGACAGTTCTACAGGCGGTCACACCCGATGTGCTGGTTTTGGATGTGATGATGCCGCAGGTTGATGGCTATGCGCTTTGTCAGGTCTTGCGGAGTGATCCACATTGGCAACGATTACCCGTTTTATTTCTGAGTGTGCTGACCGACGCCAGATCCCAAAATCAGGCCTTCACTGTCGGGGCCGATGACTATCTGTGTAAGCCTGTCATGGGAGTCGAACTGGCCAACCGGATTCTCAGCCGCCTGCAACGGATTCGAGCCTTGGATAGGTCTTAAGCAGGATAGGTCTTAAGGAACTTGGACCCCATTCCTTTAACTCGGATCCTGTACCTTTCTTACAACCACCTCGCAGTCCCGCCCTGGAATGAATTCCAGGCTAATCATACCAATTTGAATAGCGGACAGGGCAGATTGGGGACGGGGTGCAGGGGTGAAACCCCTGGCCGGGGGCAACGCCCCCACTGCTCCTTTAATCTTCTGTCAGAAGATTAAAGCCTCATCAATCTGGCGATCGCTATAACCCTAATACTGGCTGCCTGATTTACGGTGGTTCACAGCAGTCACCCCCGTAGAATCCAGCACTTTACCGTTATTCACGATGGCATACAGCAGCCAGTGATCGCCGCAGTCCATCCGATTTTGAACGGTACATTCCAGAAATGCCAGAGCATCCTTAATCACCAGGCAACCGTTTGATGCTTCTGTGGTAGCAACATCAGCAAACCGATCTTCTCCAGGCACCTGGGGTTTCAGGAAATGGCGACGCAGGTTTCGCCCTTCCCTCAAGATATTCAGCACGAACGCTTCCCCAGGGGAAATCAGGATCGCACCAACGCCGTCTTTTCTGACAGCGACGGTCAGGCCGGGGGGAGTAAAACTTGCCTGGGAAATCCAGGACGTCAGTAGTCCCAGATTGGTGTCTCCATTTTTGGCAGTCAGGACGCAAAGAGAACTGGTGACCCGCCCCATTGCTTGCTCCGTGCGATCGCTCTGGGCTTCCACGGCCAGTTGTCGGACAGAACGGACCTTCTTCGTTTTTTTGATCGACTGAACAAACTCAGCACCCGCCGCTTCAGACTGCTGGAGGGTTTCCTGCGTTGGTTTAAACTTGACTCGAAGGGTTTCAAACCCTAGCCGATAGCCCGCATCCTGTAGCTTACTCTCAAGCTGATCGATCGCTTCTCCGCTCCAACCATAGGAGCCAAACACCCCAGCAATCTTAGTCTTTTCCCCAGTGGATAGGATAATACCCAGGGCGGTTTGAATTTGGACAGGCGCATGCCCACCCAGGGTGGGGGAACCAATCACAAACCCATCGCAGCGCTCGATCGCCCTCGTAATTTCATCGGGTCCAGCAAACTCACAGTTGATCGATTGCACTGCCGCCCCAGCAGCAGTAATGCCTTTGGCGATCGCCTGGGCAAGGGTTGCCGTATTGCCGTAGGCCGAGGTGTATAGCAACGCCACACTGAGATCCTGACTCTGCTGCTGCTGGCACCACTGGCGATATTCCAGCGTCAGACGGCTGAGGCTGTGGCGCACAATCGGACCGTGTCCCGGAGCATAGATTTTGGTCGGAAGGGGGGCTAGTTTGTCTAAAACCGTTTCTACCTGGGCCGCCTGAGGGGCATGCAGGCAATCGAAGTAGTAACGGCGATCCTCCTCATACCGCTTCCAATGTTCATCCCAAACCGATCCATCGCAGACATGCGCTCCGAATAATTTGTCGGTATAAAGAATTCGGGTTGCTGAGTCGTAGATACAAAGCGCATCGGGATGGCGGGGAGTCGGCACAAAGCGAAATAGGAGTTCGTGCCCGTTGCCCAAGTCCAGCACTTCCTCATCCCGAACAATGTGAACTTTTAAAGTGTGATTGGCCGCATACTCAATGCCCAGATCCAGGGCTGTATCGTCGATCGGGGCAGGTGGCTGGTCCGCCAGAGCAGCCCGCAGGGCGATCGCCCCCGGCTTAGAACAAATCACCGTCGCGTAGGGGGCTAATTCTAACAATCGCTTCAGCGTCACCATGCGATTGGGATTAACGTGACTCAAAATCACGTAGTCCAAGCGCTGAAGGTACTGGTACTGCTGAAACTCATCCAAAAAGAGATCCGTAAACGACTCGCCGGGTGGGTCAATCAGCGCTGTTTCCTGGGCCTGAATCAGATAGGCATTGGCTGTCGTGCCGCGTTGACGGGCATATTCAACCTCAAATTTGAGTCGGTCCCAGGTGCGCGATCGCAGCACAGTTGTGCCTGCTCCAATTTGAGCTACCTGGACATCACGGGGTTTTAGATCGGCCATGAGATAAGGGGGAGGGGTGGGCGTGAGGGGAAATGACGGGTAGGATGAAAAACTTTGGAGGAGGGTAGAGGGGGCAACTCCCCTTCTGGGGGCGAAGCCGCCACTCACTTCCCCAGGGTGCAACATTGATGATTTGCAACACCAGTTAAACTTATTGGGATTTCGAGGGGGAATGGACGACGGGGGAAGTGGTTGGGACGGAGGCAAATTCAACATTGTCAAGGGCATGGAGTGGCTGATCGGGTTCCCTATTTTGCCGTCTGGAAAGGCGCTTTTCTGGGTCGATGCCTTCAAAGGTGGGGGGCAACCAGACGCGCACGATCAGCAACAGCCCTAGAACCAACAGCAGCGCACAGGTCGCTAGAATTTGTGTCCAGGGTGCTTCCAGTATGCCGCGTACAATCACTTCCCGCAAAACGGAAACGATCGAAACTTCCACCGCAACTCCGATCGACACTCGCTGCTCCTGCAAGTAGATGATCAGGAGACGGAACAACTCCACCAGAATCAACAAGAACAGAATATCAGCTGTGACGGCTGGAAAATCCAGGGGCGGTAAGAGGGAGAGGAACATTTCCCGAAGCTGGATCACCATAAAACTGAATAGGCCGATGCAAAGGGAAACTACGATCAAGTCCTGCACAGCTTCCAGGGCACGGACAACACGATCGCGCTTGAATGAGAGATACCAGGAATCGGGGGATTTCTTTGGAGACAGTTGCATGGGAAGTTCCTCCAGGCTGATTGATAACCACTTGAGATGCAGATTGCTGGTTGCAGAGTGTGAAAGCCTTTCCATATAGGCTTTGCAGGAGGACATCCAGCTCAAACGCAACTTAAATTGGGATGAGTAGCTCCAGCTTACCTATAGCCTGTCTTATGTGTCACTAGCCCATCGATTTGAAAATCCAATAGAATAGATTATCTCTGTAGGGGGAAAGACGACAGGCAAGGGCAAGGGGCGATCGGTGAGGGGCAAGGGGAATAGGATTGCTTTCCTGGTTTCCCTATCTTCCTCCCCCTGACCCTTCTGCCCTTGCCCGCCAGGTCCGATTAATAGTGATTCCCGACCTTCCGATGGTGAACAGCAGTAAGGGCATTGACATTGGAAACGCGCCCGATGTCAACGGTGCTGTAAACAAGCCAGTGATCATTACTATCCATGCGGCTGACAACTTCACACTCCAGGTATGCCAGGGCGTCTGCCAGAATGGGAGAGCCGTTGCTGGCAGGATAGGTTTTGACGCCTTCAAACCGATCGGCCCCCGGAGCAAACCGTTTGAGAAAATGCTTCATCAAGGGTTGGTAGTTGCCTTCTTGCAGCACGTTGAGAACAAACCGATCGCCTACATGCATAAAAGACTCGATCGCCCGATCTTTTGCCACCGCAATTGTGAATCCCAAAGGCTCCAAGCTCGCCTGGGCAACCCAGGATGCCAGCATGGCACTGGATGCCCCTCCCTTTTTAGCGGTAATGATATAAAGCCCACCACTAATTCTCCCCAGAGCTTTGTCCAGATCGCCATTCAGAGCTTTCATTTGCTTGATACTGCGATCGCGGGTTAACCACTGCCCCAGATCTGTTCCGGCTTCATCGCAGAGCTGATCAATCGTTTCAGTCGGCGTTTCCTTAATCTGGATCGGCGGAAAGGCTTCAGACAAACCGACTTCCTGGAATCGATTCCGGAGAGGATAGACCGACTCATCATCCCCTCCCCCTGATTCAAACAAACCGAACGACTGCTTCTCCTGCACGGATGCCAGAATCGTACTGAGGGCAACCTGCGTAGTGGCTGCTTGAGATTGGGACGGCATGCCGATGACAATGCCAGCAGCAGCCCCAACCAGTTCTCTCACCTCAGACGGATCAACGGTTCGCAGATCCATCTCTTCAACGATAACCCCGGTCTTGGCAATTCCTTGAGCAATCGCCTGCGCCAGGCGATCGCTATAGCCATACTCCGGTACATAGAACAGGGCAACAGTGGTTTCTGCCTTTGTCCTTGCCTGACTCCATTCCTTGTAGCGTCCCACCAGTTCAGTTGCGTGGTGTTGCAGCAAAGGACCATGCCCCGTCGCAATCAGGGAAAAGGCTGGCAATTCATTCATGCGTTTGATGGCAGACAATACCGATCGGGCATTGGGTTCCATCAAACACTCGTAGTAGGTGCGAAAATCGGCTTCCAGCAGTTCCAGGTCTTCGTCAAAGGTGCAGTCGTCACAGAAGTGCATGCCAAAAGCATCGCAGGTAAAAAGAACTTGCGTCTTGTGGTCGTAGGTAAAAATGGTGTCGGGCCAGTGCAGGTTCGGAGCGGAAACAAATTCTAGCTCATGACCGTTGCCCAGATCGAGGCGATCGCCATTCTTGACCAGCTTGCGCTTAAACGGCTGATGCACTAAATCTTCTAAAAACTGAATCGCGACTTTTGCGCCGACGATAGTTGCCTGGGGTGCTAAGCGTAGAAAATCTGCCACCAAACCGCTATGGTCTGGTTCCGTATGACTGATGATGAGGTAATCAATCTGGGTTGGATCAATCAATCCGGTCAGCGTGTCTAAATAAAGCTGACGAAATTTTTCGTGGGACGTATCTACCAGAGCAACCTGCTCACCCTGAATCAGAAAGGAGTTGTAGGTTGTTCCATTCTGGAGGGCAAATTCAATATCAAAGCGATCCCGATCCCAATCCAGGCAACGAATGGCGGTAGTATCCACTGCAATTTCGACTGCTTCCAGCGTTAGCCTGGATTCAACCCGTTCCGCGAGTGCGACCATAACCTGCCTCCCAACTAAAAAGTAGTATTTGCAACTTTTTCCTATCTCTATATTGGTCGCTACCCACTCAGTTTGTAAAGTTTCAATAAGTGAAGTTACCTATTATCCTAGCTTATCGGAGTTGGGAATCCCGATTAAGGAATGGAAGCAAAACAGCCCCGAATATCCGTAGGAGCTTGTTATTTGGGCGGAAACCTGGGCGATGACCGAAAGAAGACCTGCCGAATGCTAACCCCTACCGATGGGGTTTTTTCGGGTTACTCCCGTAACGCATAGCCAACCCCGCGCACCGTATGGATTAGCCGCTTTTCGCCCTTTTCTTCCAGCTTCAACCGCAAATAACGAATGTAAACCTCGATGATGTTGGAATCCCCCATAAAGTCGTAACCCCAAACATTTTCGAGAATCTGGTCACGGGTGTAAACCTGGCGGGGATGGTTTAGGAGATATTCCAACAGATCAAACTCCTTCGCCGTCAGGTCGATCGCCCGTTGCCCCCGATGAACCTCACGGGTGCGGCGGTTCAAGCTCAGATCTTCAAATTGCAAAATATCTTCATCCGCTTCCTGGGTGCGGCGCAGGTGAGCGCGGATTCTGGCCAGAAGTTCCTCAATGCTAAAGGGTTTGACGACATAATCATCGGCTCCGGCATCCAGACCAGTCACACGATCGCCCACTTCATCCCGGGCCGTCAATAAAATTACAGGAACTTTGCTACCGGTTGCCCGTAACCGACGGCACAACTCCACCCCCGTCAACCCTGGTAGCATCCAATCTAAAATTGCCAGATCTGGCTCCGACTCTCGCGCCAGGCTCAACCCAGACATACCATCGTGGGCCACACTTACACGATAACCCTCGCTG
>JBAUTA010001439.1:0-10246 GCA_049581985.1 Kovacikia sp. | reverse complement strand
GTCGTTGGCTGTATATATCTTGTCCATCAACGCGAGGATCTCTACCCGCAACCCAAACAATTTAGACCAGAGCGATTCCTGGAACGCCAGTTTTCTCCCTATGAGTTCCTGCCGTTTGGGGGCGGCTCCCGTCGTTGCATTGGTGAAGCACTGGCAATGTTTGAAATGAAACTGGTTCTGGCAACTCTTCTGACCCGCTATCGCTTTGCCTTGATCGACAGTCAACCCGAAACTCCCCGGCGCAGAGGAGTTACGCTGTCCCCTAAAAACGGAGTTAACATCAAGATCACCGGACAAAGAACCCGTCAAGAAGTTCCTCTGGTTGTAGGGGCAAAGTAGCCTGGCCTTCGTTAATATCAAGATATTCAACAATAGATCCGGGGTCTGCCAAGCAGATTTTGAGGCGTGATCACCCCTCAGAACCCTTTGCTGGGCTACGAGAGGGCAGTGATACAACCATCAGTGATACAACCATCCGAAAAGTCGGTTTTGCGTGCTCCCAGAGTTCGCAAAATTGACATCACCACCCCTTGTCGGATAGGCGTTAAGTAGCTGGGTGGAATCAACCTAACTAGTAGTGATGGGCGGAAATACGCTTACCGTTTGTAGAGCAGGCTTCTAGCCTGCGCGGGCAAGATGCCTGCTCTACGGTAGCTAAACTTACGCCGCACTCTACTAGGGACTTTGGAGGTGGAACAGTTTATCCCCTCCCAGTCAAGCCCGTGTTCCCACCGAAGCCTCCTTACCCCGGCATTCATCTGCAATGTTTACCATTGTAAATGGGTATCCCTTCCCCCTATGGCTCACCTTAATCAACGCCGCCCCGAAAATATTAGGGGTGATCTCTACGTCGATCGTACCTGCATTGACTGTGATACCTGCCGTTGGATGGCCCCACAGGTCTTTCACAGGGATGGCGATCAGTCCGCCGTTTACCATCAACCTGTTAACGAACAGGAGCGGCTACGGGCAATGCAAGCGCTGCTGTCTTGTCCCACCGCCTCCATTGGAACGGTCGAGAAACCAACGGATATCAAACTGGCCCAGGAAACTTTTCCCCTCCCTGTGGCTGAAAATGTCTATCATTGTGGCTATCATGCCGAGAGTTCCTACGGTGCTGCCAGTTACTTGATCCAGCGTCCAGAGGGAAATGTATTGGTGGATTCGCCCCGATTTTCGCCGCCCCTGGTCAAGCGTCTGGAGGAAATGGGTGGTATTCGCTACCTATATCTAACCCACCGGGATGACGTGGCCGATCACGAAAAATTTCACCAGCATTTTGGCTGCGATCGCATTTTGCACAAAGATGAAATCAACGCTAGCACCCGGTCTGTGGAGATTCAGTTGGCTGGTCAGGATCCTGTGCAATTTGCCCCAGATTTGTTGATTATTCCCGTCCCAGGACATACCAAAGGGCACACGGTTTTACTTTACAACGACAAATTCCTGTTTACGGGTGATCACCTCGCCTGGTCAGAAGAACGGCAGCACTTAATTGGCTTCCGCCGTGCCTGCTGGTATTCCTGGACAGAACTCATCCGTTCTATGCAAAAGTTAGCAAACTACTCCTTTGAATGGGTTCTTCCTGGTCATGGTCGCCGCTTTCATGGCGATCGCGCCACCATGCAGCAACAGATGGCAAAGTGCTTAAGCTGGATGGAGAGTGTGTAAAAGGGGCGAGGGCGATTTGGACGAGATTTAGGTAGTGGCTAAATCCTTCCCCTGGGGGGTCACACCCCTGAAACCAGATAGCAAAATTTGGGCACGATCACATCGAACATGACTGGCAGGAAAACCATTGACGAAAGTTGTTCCGGTACAGTTGGACGATGGTGCCGTCCTCTATATCGAAGCCCAAAATGATACAGACACCGCTGCGATCGTCCCTCCCTTCCCAAATGGGGACAATGGAGAGCAACGGCGCGGCGGCGCAAAAGGAATTGATTTAGCACTTCCGCATCGGCTCAGCCCAACCCAATCCATGCAGATGGTTCAAAGTACGATCCGCACCTATACCCTTTACTGCATGAATGCCTTCAAAGATTTCAGCGCTGCGAATGTAGACGAAGTGACGCTGGAATTTGGCGTTAACCTCAGTGCCGATGCAGGCATTCCCTATATCGCTAGCGGCAAGGCACAGAGCAACCTGAAGATTACAGTCAAGTGCTCGTATAACAAGTCGGAGGCTGAGAGTGGGGCGGAGGATGCGAATAAAAGTCAAGTGCTCGTATAACGAGCCGAAGGCTGAGAGTGGGGCGGAGGATGGGAATAAAGGATAATAGTTGTTTTAGTCTTAATCCTTCCTCCTTTATCTTTTTATTCGATTTATACGATGAAGCTCGTATCCTCTCCTTGGGCGGCTTGCCAACTGCGGGCATCAAAGTAGAGGTCTTCTAAGGAAATACTGTAGAGGGCTTCTTTAAGCTTTTGGTGGAGGCGGTTCCAGAGGCAGAAGGTAACCCAATCTTCTGCCTGGGAATCGTCAGGGCTATGGTGGGGCAGGGGATCCACACTTTCACCAACGGCTTCTAAAATTTGACCGAGGGAAATTTTGGCAGGCGGACGAGCTAATTGGTAGCCACCCTGTACCCCCCGGATTGATTGCACCAACCCTGCCCGGCGCATTTCAATCAGCAATTTTTCCAGGTAGGGAGCAGGTAAACTCTGCCGTTGGGCGATCGCCTTGACCGAAGCCGGACCGTATCCCTGCTGCAAGCTCAGATCCAGCAGGGCCTTAACACTGTAATGACCACGGGTTGTTAACTTCAAGGGGAGCTACCTCAAAATAGAGTCGAGAGGAGACAATAGTAGGGGAAAGACAATAAAGGTTAGGTGAAAAGCCAAAGGCTTTCTATATATAGTCTTTCCTATTCGGGTAAGGTACTAATCAATGGGGTGTAGGGGTTTCATCCCTGGCTAGGGCGCATCTCCCACCCAGATCCGTACTTCACGCTAGTAAAAATCCTTTACTCACTTACTCCTTATCCCCTGAAATGCCTGCTCCTTCTTTCAACCAACCGATCGCCGAAATCACCGTTAAAGAACTCGCCCGCCTTCAGCGGGAGTCTCCTGAGACCGTCCAGTTTGTCGATGTGCGGGAGCCCCATGAACTAGAACTTGCGAGTCTGCCTGGATTTAAAAACCTGCCCTTGAGCGAATATGGGCTGTGGTCTACTGACATTCATTCCCGTCTGGATCTGGAAAAACCAACGGTGGTGTTGTGCCATCATGGGATGAGATCGGCTCAGATGTGCCAGTGGTTAATCACCCAGGGGTTTACCCAGGTTAGCAACATAATCGGCGGAATTGACGCCTATTCAGCGATCGTTGATGCCTCGGTGCCTCGCTACTAAAACGGCAGCAAGTTATGATGGGGTAAAGGAGACCATTGGGCGATCGTCAATCCTCAGAGAACTGGATCTCAATTCTGCGCTTTACTACTGGGCATCTTCTCGTAATCTTGAAAATCTCAGCTTCAGTCACAATGGTTACTGATTACCCCTGAATCTGAAGAGAAAATTAAGGCATCTGCTATCTTAATTCAAAGATCTGAAAAGATCTTATCTGATCCTCCTTGCTGGTTGCTTAGTCAGGTTTAGTTTACATACCTATTTTAAAATTCAGCTTTTTAGCATGTTTCCACAGGTAAATCTCACAAATCGTCAGCAGAAAGTTCTTTGGGCAACGGTGCGCCATTATATCGCTACAGCAGAACCCGTTGGCTCAGGATCTCTGGTCAAGGAATATAACCTGAGTGTTAGTCCGGCAACGATTCGTAACGCGATGTCGGTCTTGGAAAAAAGTGGGCTGCTCTACCAGCCCCATACCTCTGCTGGACGGGTTCCCTCTGACTCTGGCTATCGAATTTATGTCGATCAGCTGATTACCCCCTCTAGTGATCTGACCCTTCAAGTAGAGCAACTCTTGGGAGACCGGCTGAATCGGGAAGACTGGAGCCTGGAGGCACTGTTCCGGGGAGCCGCCCAAATTTTGGCAACCGTCAGCGGCTACATCACGCTGATTACAATGCCCCAAACCAGCACAATTCACCTACGCCATGTCCAGCTGGTGTCGGTTGCTCCAGGGAGGGTGATGCTGATTTTTGTCACCGATTCCTACGAAACCCATTCTGCCCTGATGGATCTCCCTGAATCGGCGGCGGCAGAATTGGATTCCGAGCTGTTAGAGCGGGAACTTCAGATTTTGTCTAACTTTTTGAACAGCCATCTGCGGGGACGGGCAATCTCCGAGCTTTCTACCCTGGACTGGGGTGAGTTGGATCGGGAATTTAAGCGCTATGCTGACTTCCTCAAAGCCGTTTTGGTTGAAGTCAGCCGTCGCTCCCATGCCCCTGTTCCGACTCAAATTATGGTTACAGGTTTAGCCGAAGTGCTGCGGCAACCGGAGTTTTCTGAACTAAGTCAGGTTCAGACGATTATTCATCTACTGGAAGAAGAACAGCATCAGTTGCTTCCCCTGATCTTTGAGCAGTCGGAAGCAGAACAGCCTGGTAAGCGTGTAACGATTCGAATTGGGTCTGAAAATCCCCTGGAGCCGATCCAAACCTGCACCCTGATTTCCTCAACCTACTGTCGGGGTTCAATCCCCGTTGGCAGTGTGGGAGTGCTGGGACCCACACGGATGGCCTATGAGAATGCGATCGCCCTGGTGGAAGCGACGGCTGACTATCTCTCAGATACGCTGAAAATTGCGAATTAAATAGCAGCGCCCCTGTGGGAAATACTAAAGGAATCTCACCTTAAAAACAGCACTGCGCGAGCATGAAAAGCGATGGGTGCGCAATCCAGACTTACCCAAAGGGACATCCTGATTGGACCTATAGTCGTAGCCCTATTGGTTAGGGCAGGGTGCAGGGGGGGAACCCCTGGCTGGGAACAACGCCCCACTCCCCCTTGAATCCTATGTCCTAATCAATAGGGCAATAGCTATACCTGTGGGTAGATTTGTTGCTGGAAATCTCCTAACGCCTCAACCCCACCCTCCTCGTGTCCCTACTTCTTCGCAGGTTGAACTGAGATCGCTAGCCTGATGCCTGGAATCGATCGCAGTTGATCCATCACAGTAATCACCTGACCATGGCTAACCCGCTGGTCAGCGTTGATCACTACCAGAGCCTGGGGCTTGTCACCCTTCAATTTGCCAACCTGTGCTGGCAAATCATTGAGTAAAACAAATTGGCGGTTTAACAGGATTTGTCCCTGCTGATCGATCGTCACGACTATTTCACTCTGGGGTTGAATTTGAGCGGTCGAGGCACCAGGCAGATTGACGGGTAACCCGGCAGATCGGGTAAGGTAAAGCGTGGACATCATGAAGAACGTTAGCAGCGCAAAGATCACATCAATCATTGGCACGATGTTGATTTGAGGCGGCATATCAGGTTCTTCAGGAAGACGCATAGGGACTTTCTCCTCGCTCATAGCGACGTCGATAGAGGAGTTCTATCTGACCCCCATATTCCTGAATTAAAGCAATTTGGCGCAAATATAACCCCCGAAAAGTATTGGCAAATAGCAAGGTAAAGATTGCTACAACCAGGCCCGATGCTGTGGAGACCAGTGCTTCACTAATTCCGGCACTCACTCCACCCACATTACTACCCGCCACGTCTCCAATTTTGAGAGAGGCAAAGGAATTGATCAGTCCTAAAATAGTCCCTAATAAACCCAATAATGGGGAAAGACTAATGATAGTTTCAAAAATCGTGCTGAATCGCTTCAGCAAAGGCAATTCTGCTTGAGCTGCACTCTCTAACGCTAGCCGAAATTCTTCTGGGGTTGCCTGCTCTAGTTCTAAGGCAGACAAAAAAATGCGCGCGATCGGCAAATCGACATTCTGTTCTAGCTTCAAAAAAGCGGTCTGAGGATTGCGCTTGTATAGGTGAAGCACTTCGCGCACAATCCTATCCTGACGCCGAACCACCTTTATCCAAAATCCAATCCGTTCCAAAATAAGCGCAACCGCCAGGATAGAAAATCCCAGCAGGGGCCACATAACCAAACCACCCGCTGTAAATAAGTTCTTCAATGGCATGGATGTTTTGTGGAGCAAATAATGGGTTTGGCTAGCCTTTCAAGTAGCTGGATGCAATTAGGCAGGGATGATTTTGGGGAAGGAGGGGCTTCGACGTGAGTGTCGAACGTCTCAGTCGAAGGGCGAAACCCTGTGCTGGGGAAAAGCGCCCACTTTCCCTGCCCACGATGAATGACGCCGACCTACTATCAGCTTATCAGCTTCGCTTAACCTCTTTAGGAGAGCAGAATTGAGACCACTTCCTTAAGGAAACTCTTTCAGAAAGTCAAGTGGATCATCTTCCCAGCAAGGTTCAGGCATGAATTGAAGCAGACGGCAGGTAATATTGGTTGCGATCAGATCCATGTCATCCCGCTCAAACCAGGCAGCTAAAGCTTTGATGTCTCGCTCCCTCAGGGGTGCCAGGGGTGCGGCATAACTATCCAGTGGCTCAAGCTTGGCAGAGGTCAGGCTCGATCCCCGCCGCTGCCAATTTGCTTGCGCCTTCTGAATTTCGCCGCGCCTGGCTACTTCCTGCAGGGCCTTTAAAGCCTCTGGTTTTGAGCTTAATTCTGAAGCCAGGCCCTCTGGAAAATGTTGTTGGCGAGCGATCAGGGTGGCACGGTGCAGCTTTCGCAGAAGTCCCCAGTTCTTCTGCAACTCCCCCCGTCTTGGTCCAGGTGAAGGCGGGGTGGAAGCATCGCTCCTGGGATTTACATCCTCGTTGGCAGTGCTTTTCGGTGAAACTTGTAAATTGGCTAGATGGGAGGAATGGTCATCTTCTGATGAAGTCGGCAACATGATGTGCATCGAGATAACTATGCCTCCTGCGATATCAAACAAAATGAGCCAAGCATTGAGTTCACAGGTGGAACGCTGAGTTTGCCCTATTTAGCAGATACACAAGGTGAAGAAAGATTTCAGTAGCGATGGACAGCTTTAGCGGGTCAATTTTTGAAGGGATACCGAGCAACTACAAAATGCCGTATCTCTAAATTTTGACCAGATACCCCTTTACGACTTAAACGAGTCAGGCCCAACCTTCTCCAAATGTAGCATTCGTCCATGAAAACTCCTTATTTGATGACTCTCATAAAGAATTATTTACAAACTATAGAAAAAAACCCTGATTATTCGGAGAGGCTAGTTACAATACGCAATATTGCGCCAGTTACAAATTTTTGCTATCCATATTGGGTTAAAGGCCCTTTCCCCAGTGGGATAGGATGAAGTGTTACTCGTAAGATCCACAATTGACGGCTTGTAGTTCAAGCTTGAGTTGATCATTTTCCAGTGATCGTGCGGTTATTTCTCAAACGACTAGGTCTTACTCTAGAAGGTAATTTACTCAATTAAGAAACGGAACCAGAATAACTCCTGTAGGAAAGTTGGGGTTACAAAATTCGAATCTTTAACTTCCTGGACCTTTCCATAGTTCAATTCAGCCTACATATTCTGGAATTATTTCATCCGCCACCCTAAAAACCACTACAGGAACCTTTATTGGGGCTCAGTAACTTTGACACGTGATTGTCAAATGTTTTGTCTTTGCCCCCTTATTCCGTTGCATAACCCAATGGTTCAGTTTCTCAACTGCTTAAACATGGCTCGTTATGATCGATTCACACTCATTAGCTGAATACTCATCGCAGGTATTAAGCGCACCAGGCAACACCGAACTGGAGCAACGCCTAGGGCTTTACCGGGTATTCTTGAAGCTCTACGAGCATCATCGGAGTTTACTTGACGAAATCCTGGATTTGGAAAATACAGATGACAAATGGCGTGCCCGGGCTGCAGTGCGCTTTGTATATGGTGTTATCCAAGGTGAGCAGGTTCACCTAATTACGAATCTGCTGAAAGAAAAAACCCAATTGCTTCAGCAGCCTCAGGGGATTTGGGTAGTGGGTCGAGATCGTAATGCGGCCTTACCAGTTCAAGACAAACGCCTATCCCGTCGTCATGCAGTCATTCAGCATGTAAAAAACGAAGGCTTCTACCTGATTGATTTGAATAGCACCAACGGAACTTTTATTAATGGAGAAGCCATTCGCTCCTCTGCGCTACTCAAGGATGGTGACCAGATTCGGTTAGGCAGTCTAGCATTCACCTTTTTCGTATGTAATGCCTGTCAAATGGGGGATGCAGTCCCGATCGAAGTACTTGACCATGTTAATGCTGTTCGCCAGACTGTCACCCCTGATAGAAATGATATCTCTGATTCCGATGACCTGACGAATCAGGATTCAGGATGTTCGATGATGTCGATTGATTGGGATACTCCCACTATCAATAGTTCAGCAGAAACTTCTATGTTTCTGATTCCCCAAATCCCTGGAAATGACTTGATAGAATCCTCCCTTTCCCACCAAAGGATTGCGAATTAAACAACGTCCATCGCTCCAATCGTCAGGGCTTAGGCTTCGGCAGGTATGCCTTCGGTCCTCGCCAAGGCTTTCGCCCACATGCTAAGCCTCTACCCTTTATTGAGCTTTAATTGCGTCCGATAGATCAAAACGAAAATTTTAGAGGGGAGTAGAGGGTCAACGTCCCCACTCCCCCATGGTGCAAAATGTATGATTTACAACACTAGCTACTGAAGTGGGCAAAGCAATCAGATCTGTTTAGGCAGGTTCTCAAGCAATCAGAAGAGAATTCTCGTACAGGATTAACTGCCCTTAATGCGGGGACGCTCCCTTGGGAGCGTCCCCGTCCTTTTTATTCTTCTTCGTCAACGTATTCTTCATCCTCTTCGTCCAGAGTTGCTGTGCCAACAGCGGTGGCAGAAACGACTGCTCCTAACTCCAGCTTATGGCGCACTTCCTGATTAATCTTTTGGGCGAAATCAGGTCTTTCTTCCATATATTTGACGGCATTGTCGCGGCCTTGGGCAATGTTATCGCCGTTGTAGCTATACCATGCTCCTCGACGGACAACGACGCCAGTTTCTTCTGCCAAATCAACTAAACAACCCAGAGTTGAAATGCCCTTGCCAAAAATGATATCGAATTCCGCAATCCGAAAGGGAGGAGCAACTTTATTTTTGGCAACTTTGACCTTTGCTCGAGTGCCGTATTCATCGGTGCCTTTTTTAAGTGTCTGAATACGACGAATATCTAGCCGAACGGAAGCGTAGAATTTAAGCGCCTGCCCCCCCGTGGTTGTCTCCGGGTTACCGTAGGTGACACCAATTTTTTGCCGCAGTTGGTTCAAGAAGATCACTGTGCAGCCTGATTTACCCATATTTCCGGCAATTTTGCGCAAGGCCTGACTCATTAAGCGAGCTTGTAGACCGACATGGGTATCTCCCATTTCTCCTTCAATTTCAGCACGGGGAACGAGAGCCGCGACTGAATCTATCACAATGATATCAACGGCAGAGGAGCGAACTAACTGATCGACAATTTCTAGCGCTGACTCGCCGGTATCGGGCTGGGAAACTAGAAGATTGTCAATATCAACGCCTAGAGCTTTGGCATAGGAGGGATCGAGAGCATGTTCAGCATCAACAAAGGCAGCGATGCCTCCCGCTTTTTGAACCTCAGCGACTGCATGTAATGCAACAGTTGTCTTGCCAGAACTTTCAGGACCGTAGATTTCAATGACACGGCCCTTAGGGATGCCACCGCCCAATGCCAGATCGAGGGTGAGTGCGCCGGTGGGAATCGTTTCGACCTTCATCCGGGTGGCATCTCCTAGGCGCATAATGCTGCCCTTACCGAAATTGCGTTCGATTTGGGTAAGTACCAGATTTAAAGCTTTTTGTTTGTCAGGAGTGTCTGTTTTAGTAGCCATTAGCGCCTCAATGGAAAGTTTCTTTGGGGAGGGTTCAACAAAAGTGAGCGGTTTCGAGACTTAGAGGAATTCTAGTCTAGTATTCCCTGCTTGGATATGAATGGATATTAGGAATCAGGATTGCAGCCAGGTGTACCGACAGATTTAACTGAGTCTAGCTAATCTAGAGATAACAATAGTAAGGGGATCTGAATTTCCTACAATGACTTCCTATCTTCCGAGTTTATTGGTTCCAGACACCGCACTGTCAGTAGCAGGACTAACGGCATATATCCAGGTTTTGCTGGAACAGGACAATCAGCTCAGACAGATTTGGGTGACAGGGGAGGTGTCAAGCGCGAGTCGCTACCGGAGTGGATTATTTTTTACACTTCAGGATCCTGATGTAAAAGCCGCTATTAACTGTGTGGTCTGGAAT
>JBAUTA010001438.1:0-10398 GCA_049581985.1 Kovacikia sp. | reverse complement strand
AATCTTAATAATCAACCTGATAATCTCCACCCCTAAACGCTTGCCCACTCTAAGTTTCAAAATCCTCCAGGGACACAACTGGCAGGTTGGGAGGAACTACATCTCGGTCACTACTAACTTTGTGGCTTTCCCTTTGGGTATGCATTTCGATCGCGATCGCTTCAAACCGGATCCCCAGACTGCCAAACGGAACAGTCAGCTGGGTAAACGCTTCCATATCTCCTAAGCCATTGGGCAAAAAGTCCAACAGCCAGCGGGGACCATCGAGCAAAGAACGGGTCTGACGATCAGTCACCCACAGTTTGACGTACAGGCGCGGCATCAAGTTGGGTAATTTGACGCGAACGTTGACTAATGCCCCAGAAACCAGTTCTCCAGTCGTTACCTCCAATCTCGGCATAGGAATCGGCTCATCCTTTGGCAAGATTAGAACGTTCGGTTCATCGTCGTCGTCAGTTGAGAGCTTTTCTTGAAGGTATTTGGATCCCGGACGCTGCCGACTCCGAACAGCTCCCGGCGGATCATCATCAACAACGATTTCCTTAGCGGATCGCTCTGCTTCAGCAGTTGATAAGGAATCGGCTTTGGGTAGGGGAGAGATGGGATCTGAACCAAGCTGCGATCGCAACCAGGCTGACAGCTCAACATCGTTGGCAAGAGAACTTAAGCGGGTCAAGAATCGATCCTGTAGCCTGAGAGCCTGAAATCCCGATTGAATTGGAGACGGCAAATCATCACTCAGCACCGACTCCGGCAGCGGCTCATCGATTGCATGAGCATCGATTGAGTTCGCATTTAGCTCAGAAAGCTCTGAACGCTCCAAGTCGCCTGAATCAACCGAAGTGCCTAAATCAACTGAAGCGGATCCAGAAGATTCAGCACTTTGCCCATCCCCTGGGGCAGCGAGGGTTTCGCTCAGTTCCCCTGCGATCGGGCTGGGGACCGCAGCGGATGTCACCAACTCGGATGCGGTCCCCAGCTCAGTTGGCTCTACGAACGCTGATTCTGGTTCGGGCAAGGAAAACAGTTCATTGTCCAGCATCGAATCCGTTGGCTCAGCCTGTGCAGCCTCTGTCTGCTCTACTAACGGGTCTGAAACCACCTCAGCTGGAGGCTCGGTCATTAAAGCAAACCCTGGCAACTCGATCGGCCGATGGCGTACTTGATTAGGATCAGGCTGATAAAGCTGCGGCGGAAGCGGCTGCCCGGCAAGGGAAGCAAACCGGGATGGCGGCTCTAAAGCAATGGTTTCAGCGGGTTCCGGCTCGAGGAAGGAAAGGGTTAAGGAAAGCTCATTTTCCTTTTCCAGATAATTAGCAAGTTCCAGCGGCAGATCGCTCCGATCGTCCTCCTCTGAGCGGTTTACCAGCGTTTCATCTAACGCTTCGTTCAACTTTGTCAGTTCCCCAACCAGCTCCTTTGGATCGACCATAATGGTGAAGGCTTGACTCATTAGCGTCGATAGCGTTCCCGGTTGGTTAGGCAGAGATCCACAGAGCAGGACTTCTCCCAGGAGCACATGGGTTGCACCGACATTGGGCAAGGAGAAAGAGAAAGAAAAAGGAAAGGGCAGAGAGCCATCAGACAAAGGCAGGCGATCGCTGACGCACACTTGCAAACTCTGAGGATCTCGTAGATAAAGCTGCAATTCCTGAGCTGTAGCACCTACCAGATTGAGCGAATCGTCATCCAGATCCCACGGATCCGTAACACCTGAGTTGAAATATTGAACAGATTGGTCGAAAGGCTCATTAACACCGGGTGTTCCAGCCTGGGGAGGCACAGTTTCCCTATCCACTTGACCAGACAGGGTCAGGATTTCACCCCGGCAAGCAACTAGTGCATCCTGATCCAGCTTAAGCGAGAGCGCCGTTTCCCTACTAATGGTGTAGCCCGTTAGTGCCGTTTCTTTCGTGACGACAGTTGCGGGCTCTTGATCAGCAGCAGCGAATTGAGATTCAGCAGTTGGTTCAATCAGGTCATACTCAGGAAGCTTCGCTTCAGGGGAAGCGTCCGCAGGGGAAGATTCCTCTAGCGGAGCCATCAGGTCAAAGTCACGCAGAACTTCGTCAACTAATTGATTCGACATCTGTTCAGCAATCTGGAACAGACGATCCATGGAGGCACCTAATATTTCAGAGACCTCTGGACTCAACGGGACAGGCTCACGCGGTGCTGTTTTGCCCCTGGTTTCAGCGACTGGCTCAACAGTGTTGACCGCAATGGGTGCTACAGGGGAAGGCTCGCCTGTCTCTGGCAACTCGCCTGTCTCTGGCAGCACTGGCTCCAAGGCAGGCGGATCGGTAGCCGCGACAAGGGGAAGGCTAGGTGGATTGACGATCTCTAATGGTTTGTTCGAACCTTTGCCCAAAGGTTCGGCAGAAGAAGAATATTCTTCTGAAGCGGGATTGACAGCAACGGGGGGCGACCAGTTTGGTTCCCACTCCTCGCCTTCGGCTTCACGAGCCAGCACCTGCAATTTCACTGCATACTGCCAGCTATCTCCCAATAGGTCAGACATCAAATCAATGGAAGAACAGCAGACTTCCCATATCCCTGGCTTAAGCTGGGTAAACGGAATGACAACCATTAAACCATCCTGATTGGTCCGGTTAGATCGCTTCTGAATTCGACGTGTTGGGGGATCTTCCCCGATCGTCAGATGGCTAATCCGAACTTCAACCTCTGTGTTGGCCTGCCTGGAACGAGCAACGATGCGATAGCGCCCTTCCAAAATCTCAACATCGGGTGAATCCAACGGTAACCAGGAGCGATCGCCTTCCTTTTGCAGTAGAAATTTCCAACTTTCCATCCCACACCTGCCCAGGAAACTCCTGATAGATTCGCCAATATTTCATACGCCAGATTTAGCGTTGGGAAAGATCCATTCCCCCACTAAAGCCTCAGATGATACATAAATATAGTGCATTCAGCGAAATATTTTACATTCTGTTTAAAACTGTTTTCCCCAGGTTCAGACCAGGTCCAGGAATGATGAATGTTATTTCGCAATTTTTCGCAATTACAGTCGCTTGACGGAGGGAGGTTATAGCCCACCCTGCTCAACCCCCAGCCAGGGAAATGTTTTGCTTTTAATGCTTTGCTTTTGCAGAGGGGGCTAACCATTCTGAAAACCGCTGTCAGGCAGCAAGGTCTAATACCCAATTTAAATAGCGAACAGGGCAGATTAGGGACGGGGTGCAGGGGTGGAACCCCTGGCTGGGGGCGAAGCCCCCACACCCATCTGCAACCTTCATTTTTTAAATTGCTATAAGATAGCTGCCCATCTTGGATAAGTTTCAGGCATTTAGCAAAGGGCTTCAGCCCCTTGCCTGCCCCAGTTATTTCTACAAAACTCCTAAGCGTAAAGGGCCCTCACGGAAAGGGATGCACCTAAAAAAGTCGGCTCAAGACGTAATCTCCTAGCTTGATCAAAGCCTGACGAGAGGCAGAAGGCGGCAAATCGGTCAGATGGTCAATCGCGGTCCGGGTGTGGTGCAGGGCAAGATCTCGCGATTGTTCAATCCCCTGACTATCCTTAACAAGGGCAATTGCCTGTTCCAAGTCTCCTGGTTGAGCAAACTCCCGTTCAATCAGCACTTCCAGATAGGGCTTTTCTGCTAGGGCAAATAAAACTGGTGCGGTGAGATTACCACTCTTGAGGTCTGAACCTGCGGGTTTACCCAAAGTATCGGTTGAGCTGGTGAAGTCCAAAATATCATCAACGATCTGGAATGCCAACCCAAAATGACGGCCATACCCATATAAATGCTCAGCAGTTTCCTGGGAAACGTCGCTCAGTAGAGCTGCCGCCTTAGAACTATTGGCAAATAGGGTAGCCGCCTTGTAATAGGTTTTTTTCAGATAGGTTTCGATCGAGGTGCTGGTGTCAAACCGGTTCAGCCCTTGTTGAATTTCTCCCGTTGCCAAATCCATAATGACTTCCGAGAGCAATTTTACGACCTCTAAATTGTCCAGATTTGCCAGATACCAGGAAGCCTGAGCGAAGAGAAAATCCCCAGCCTGGATGGCAATCCGGTTGCCAAACAAACTGTGCACCGTAGGAACCCCTCGCCGCATCGCTGATTCATCTACCACATCGTCATGCACCAGGCTAGCGGTATGGATCATCTCCGTAATTTCAGCTAGACGTCGATGACGAGGGGTGATATCTTTCTCCAGCATGGTTGCGCGCGATACCAATAGGACAATTGCTGGCCTGATGCGCTTTCCCCCTGCCCCAAACAAGTGCTCTGCCGCCGCATGCAGAACAGGATGACGAGCCCCAATCAAACTCTTGAGATTTTCCGTTAGGGTACACAGGTCCGCTTCAACAGGAGAAAAAAGGGAAGTAGCTGAAGTCATGGATGTCCGACTCAGGCGATGTAAGGTTACGAAACATTAAATAATCTCTCCCTATTTTAAGCTAAGCCACCCCGGTATAGACATAAAAGATCGTTTATGAAAATTCCTTCTGACAGAATACAAGTTGCAAATCTGCTCTCCGTATGGCTTCATTGAGAATTAAAAATCTTTGCCGGAGTCTCTTCTCGGGTGTGTTAGTCTGATTAATAAGGATTGCGAAAGATTAAACGCTGGCGGCAACTGCCAGGGGCAGTAGTAGGAAATGCAAGTAGGAAAGGCAGCTCTTGCTGAGGTATGACGCGGTTACCTACTTCTAGTTTTACAGTTTACAAGTAGAGCTGTTTCGTTAGAAATGGTTCCTGCTAGTACAGCTTCAACAACCCTGACGAGCGATGGTTAGCTCTGCCCTTCCCCTTAAATTCCTTCCCCAACCCCTTTCCCACTACGGAGAGAGCGATGGAGGGATAGGCTTTGAGTCTTTTCTGCTTCCCTTTTCCTTTGATGGGGAAAGGGGTTGGGAAAGGAGGACAGGTTGGTACTTGCAGCCAAGCTTTCTTGGACAGGCACCAGGGAAGTTTGGCTGTTGAGAGCAGTCTAGCGATCGGATTTGCATGAGTGGTGTATTACTACCCGGTGTTGCCAGAGATAATTTTCTGAAAGCGTTTCTTTTAGAAGATTAGGCTCTGCTTTTCAGCGATCGATTCGTTACTGACACCAATGCAGTAACCAATTTCGTGTGATCTTTTCTACCCTGATTTACCGCTACCCGTTTTGGCTTTCTCCGCCCTATGTCCCACTCCAGTCACCTCCTGATTATTCCGATTTCAGTTGCCTACCTCTTCATTGTTTACTTGCTGCTGACGGTGGCCCAGCGATCAAATCGAATGCCGCGCCCCCGTCAATAATTTGGCCATCAATTAAATAAGTAGCAATTCAGTCAGTAGGCGCAATTAGTAAACGCAATTAATGATAGAAGGGGTATTGGGGGGCGCTACCCCCAGGCAAAGGGTTTCACCCCCTCCACCCCCAAAAATATCTTTGGCTGAATCGCACCTAGCTACTTACAGCGGTTTTCATACCGATTTAAACGGTACTGCTCGTTGCCCATCTACCCATCGCCTGCGCCACCTTCCCTTGCCAAGGGAAGGCTGGGAGGGGTCTGAACTTATTGCTCCACAACTTCCAGGGTCGCTGGCTGATAACTGCGATCGGGAAGGCGAATTTGCTCGACTAGTGGCGCACAGCCCAGCCATTGCGCGGCAAGCTGAATAAAGGGGGCAGGCAAGCCACTCACGCAGAAACGGGTGGGCATCGCTGGTCGTCCGCTCTTCAGCCCCAGTAGATCCAATTCTTGAGCCGCTGCTGCCACAACATGAACGGCTGGATCGATTAGCTTCACAGTCGGCGGCAAAATTTGGTGCAGGATAGGAGCCAGGTAGGGGTAATGGGTGCAGCCATAGATCAGGGTGTCAATTTCTCGTTGTAGCAGCGGTTCCAGGTATTCCCGGGCAACTTCGTAGGTATAGGGGTCGTCTAACCGATTCTGTTCTATCAACGGCACAAATTCGGGACATCCCATTTGCCAAACCTGAGCATTTGCTTCGATTTCAAGGACAGCACGACGGTACGCATTGCTGGCAGCTGTGGCAGGTGTGGCAATCACACCAATCCGCCGCCCTCGCTGCACAGCAGCTCTAGCTCCGGGTAGGATCAATCCCAAAATGGGGATATTGTATTCGGAGCGCACTGTCTCTAAGGCCAGGGCAGAACTGGTGTTACAGGCCATAATGACCATCTTGACGCCCTGTTCAACCATCCAGGTAAGGATTTCCCGGACATATTGCAGAATTTGGGCGGGAGATCGCGTTCCATAGGGAAGCCGCGCCGTATCTCCAAAGTAAATCACGGATTCCTGGGGAAGCTGGCGGTACAGTTCCCGTAGGACGGTCAATCCTCCAACCCCACTGTCAAAAATTCCGATCGGGGCGGAATTTTGGCTTACTCCTGACAGGTTGCTGATGGCAAATCGATTAGTCAACACTCCTCACACCTCCAACTAATTACGAACACTCATAAACTCCTCAGACAGCCTTTAGGGTCTGGCCACGCTTTGAAGGTACTGTAAAATACCTCGCGTGATAGCGGTTGCCATCTGGCTGCGATAGGAGGGGTTGGATAATTTGGCCGCATCATCCCGCCCCGTCACGAACCCTACTTCTACCAGCACCGAAGGCATTGATGTTTTGCGAAGCACATAGAACCGGGCCGTTCTAACCCTGCGATCGGCAATACCAGTACCTTCCAACACACTATTGTGAATTGTGCGAGCCAGTTGCTCTCCGCTCTGGTAGTAGTAGGTTTCCAAACCACTAATATCAGGTCGGCTCATATCAATGGAGTTTGCATGGATACTGACAAACACCGTTGCATTAATCTGCTCAGCCATTTGGACCCGTGGCTCCAAATCCAGGTCAATATCATCCTTACGGGTCAAAATTGCCTGAATTCCCTGCTTTTCCAGTTGGTTGGCAACCTGGATGCCAATGTCTAACACAATTCCCTTTTCCTGCAATCCCCCAATTCCAACTGCCCCAGGGTCAGGTCCCCCATGTCCGGGGTCAACCACTACAACAATTTTTCCGTTCGGAATTCGCGGCAGGGTAGGCGACGGATTGCTAGAACGGGGTGCTGCCGGAACAGGAATCGTGGCGATCGAGGGGCTACGCCGGGGGAACAACGGGGCAACGGCTTGGTTGCGCTGTAGCTGTAGGGCCAGCGTTTGCTCACTGGGCTGATTGAGGTTACTAATCTGAACTCCCGCCGCCGGCTGAACCAAAATCACCACCGTCCGCGAGTCTTGCTGCCGTAACCGAACTGCCCGCACAGGACTATTGGCATTTAGCTCCGGGCCTTTAATATGTTTGGCTAGCTGTGCCGATCGTAAGGTGATTTGGTACAAGCTACTCCCCCGGTTCCAACCGGATTCGTACCGCAACGGCTGGTTTGCCCGAATCAAAAGCTGTCTGCCGTTATTCTCTAGCTGAACCGATTCAATTGTGGTCAGAGCAGCACTCGGCGGTAGGGCTGCGATGCTAGATGAACGGCTACTCTCATTCCCAGGCCCATCGCTGCTGCGGGTCAGCGGTTGCGCTCGGTTCATCATGGCTCCTGATGTGATAGGAGCAACCACAGCCGGCACAACATAGACGGAAGACTGACTGGAAGACGACGAGCCAGAAACCTCCGCGGATCTGGTCACTGGCAGGGAAGCTTGACGCTCAGGGGCAGGCAACTGCACACTCCATTGCCGGGCAGTGACCCCCCGAAATTTCACCTGACCAGGGTCCAGGGTGTAGCCAGGAACCAGTTCCACCACAATCCGGGTCGTACTCCGGTCAAACTGCCCAAACCGCACCGATCGGATTCCACGATTCCCGATGGATTGGGTAAAGGAGGGACGACCCAGAATAATTCCTGGCAGATCAATAACCAGCCGGGTAGGAGCTGTGACAAGCTGGGCTTTAGGCTGAACATCCTGATCGGTTGAAAACTCTAGTCGATTTTGCCCATTATCAAACCTCCAGTTGGAAAGCTTAGATGCCTGGGCAGGCAACGGAAGCAACAACAGAGAAGCGGAGACCAGCAAAGCGTACGGAAGATGTTTCACAATTTCTCGTTGGTTCCTCAAAAAGCTGAACGACAGCGGGGGCATTTCACAATCAGTCCTCACATCTGCTCAGGTTCCAAGCTACTAGAGAAACTCTGACCGGACGGGCAGCAGCGTTTGCCTGAATGTACACTTGCCTGACGCGAATTCGGACATTTAGTTTCATAGGGAAGCTATGGCTGTGGATCTGCCTGGTTTAGAGACTTCTATCCCAGTATTTCCAGGGGGTAAGCAAGTGTTAACGAAAACTGCTGTAAGAATATACTCGATGTCGCAAGAGAGCGATCGCGAAAAATTGATCTTCTTCAACAAAAATCAGATCCGGGGTATTAAGGATAGCAATTTTTAATTGAGGCAGAACATCTCAATCAGAAAGTTAAGGGGCAAGGGAGTCATCGAATTTTACCCCCCACTCCACCGCCCCCCCAGCCGATCGTACTCCCGTCGAAGCCACTCCCCCCTAACCATCATCCACAACAGAAGGCTCTACCAATTCAGTGACCTCATCATTTTGAGTAAATACAACCCGCAGCAACGGTGGAGCCAGGAAGGTTGTCAAGATTACCATGACAATAATGGCAGCTTCTAGAGGTTTAGACAGAACCCCACTCGATGAACCCACAGCAGCAAATACTAACCCCACCTCACCCCGGGGAATCATTCCGACCCCGATCGCCAGTCGGTTAATGCCCGGTTGGCCAAATACGCTCAACCCGGTCACGACCTTACCGAAAATGGCAACCACAAGCAAAAATGATGCCATAATCAAGCCTTCCCGATTTTCCGGCACGAGGGGATTGAGTACTCCAACATCGGTGCGAGCACCCACCACGATAAAGAAAATGGGTGTCAGCATGTCGGCGATCGGCACAATCTGCTTCTGCAAATCCCGCTGCTTCTCGGTTTCTGCCAAAATCAGGCCCGCTGCAAAGGCTCCCAAAATTGCCTCAAGCTGAATGACCGCTGCAATGTAAGAGAGGATAAAGGCAACAATCAGTGCTGTCAGCAGCAATTGCCCCCGTGTCTTCATACCATTGACCAGGGTGACAAAGAAAGGCGTCAGCAGCCGCCCCAACCAGATCGCACCAATTAGAAAGACAGCGGCACTGACAATCAGATAAGCAACATTTCCGATCTCAACCTTCCCATCTCTGGCAAGGCTGGCCACAACCGCCAGGACGATGATGCCTAGAATGTCATCCATCACCGCAGCACCAATGATGATCTGTCCTTCCTTGGAAGACAGACGTTGGATTTCTGCCAACACTTTAGCGGTTATGCCAATACTGGTCGCTGTCAGTGCCGCCCCAGCAAAAATTGCCGGAACCGGGGGAATCCCAAATAACAGAATTAACCCCGCAGTTCCCATTGCGAACGGAACAGTGACCCCCACCACTGCCACTACGGTCGCCTGCATGCCCACCCGGAGCAATTCCTTCAAATCTGATTCCAACCCAATTTCAAATAACAGAATAATGACTCCCAGCTCAGACAAAACCGAGATCACCTCACTCTGGGTTTGGAATACAGAAGTCAATGCATCGGGGTTGAGATTCGCAGTTGCTTGCAGCAAAGTCATGATCAGCGAATGGCTCCCGTCTTCTCCTCCTTCAGGAAAAATCAACAGGTGGAGAACTGACACCCCAACAATCACGCCTGCCAGCAGCTCTCCCAGAACCGGCGGCAGATCAATCCGAGCACACATCTCTCCACCAAGCTTGCTTGCCAGGTAAACGACAACCAAACTTAGAAGCACTCCTGCAAGGACAAGCGGCCCACTTTCTGCTGCTTCGGTAGTTGCCAATAGGGGAAATGGCAAACTCAGGGAATGGAAGTAGGGCAGGAAAGGAAACAATGCCCAATTCATAAGACTTACCGTCGATTCTGAAAATATCATCCTATCCACTGTACAGGGTTCATTACAGTTAGTTAAGTTCTGGGGGGCAAATTCTGATCCCCCGCTTGCCGAATGCTCAAACTCTACGATCGCCCCTGCCCCTGCTGTTCACCAGTTTCAGTGGAACCGATCAATCTGATCAAATTAAAAAATCCGCTAATTTTCTTCGGTCGCGCATTGCTCACAAATCCAGTATTTTTTGATGAGAGATACTGACCAGTCTCCTGATTTTATGCAGTTAAAACTGTAAAAGAACTGGGAACCCTGGGAAAGCAAATATTTTTGCGGTTGTAGAGTAACTATGAAGCGTCTGCTCTATTTAGCGACTCAGCCATCTTCCTGGGCGAAGGAATTGGCTGCCCAAACTCGGCTTGAGGTGATAACCCCGACACGGGTTGCTGCCAGAGCCTTAGGGAAAGGGCAGAAACCCCTACCGACCCTTGCCAGGGAGATCCTCTTAGCCCAAGGG
>JBAUTA010001437.1:0-6586 GCA_049581985.1 Kovacikia sp. | reverse complement strand
GTTCTATATTATGCAGCGGACGCTCCTTCTATCAAAAGTTCATAACTGCACGCTGACTGCTGCCAACCTGAACTATGTGGGTAGCATAAGTATTGATGAGACGATCCTGAATGCAGCGGGCATACTTCCTTATGAGCAGGTACAAGTTGTTAACGTTGCCAATGGTGAGCGCTTGATCACTTATGCCATTACAGCTTCTGCCGGGTCAGGAGCGATCGAGCTGAATGGTGCAGCTGCGCGTTTGGGGATACCGGGAGATCGCTTAATTATTATGACCTATGCCCAACTGACACCGGAAGAACTAAAAACTCACTCTCCAAGAGTTGTCTTGGTGGATAACCAGAATCGTCTGATTGAAGTCCGGCAGTACAAAGACCTGTTAGAAGAAGTGAATCTGATTAACAATGTCAAACCTTGACCCATCTACACCCAACTTGCAGTCTGAGAGTGGCAAGGCCGAGCAGATAAGCCCCCCTCCAGATTTTGTTGTTCAGTTTTGGGGAGTACGCGGTAGCATCCCCGCTCCCGGACCTGAAACGGTTCGCTATGGAGGAAATACTTCCTGCGTAGAAGTTCGGGTGGGTGGGAAACGACTCATTTTTGATGGGGGCACAGGCTTACGGGTGTTGGGTAAAACCCTGCTTAAGCATATGCCAGTTGAGGCATATCTGTTCTTCACCCACTCCCACTGGGATCATATTCAGGGATTTCCCTTCTTTCTGCCAGCATTCATTAAGGGAAATTGCTTCCACATCTACGGGTCGATCGCACCCAACGGAGCCACGATGAAGCAACGGCTCAGTGACCAAATGCTGCACCCCAACTTTCCTGTTCCGATCCAGGTAATGCAGTCTGACCTGAAATTTTACGATCTGTTTCCAGGCGATGTGATGCAACTTGACGACATCACAATTGAAACTGGTCCCCTCAATCACCCCAATTCTTCTATGGGCTACCGCATTACCTGGCAGGGGCGCACCGTAGTCTATGCAACTGACACGGAACACTTTGCCGATCGTCTAGATGAAAACCTGCTGCACCTTGCCCGCGATGCTAACGTCCTGATCTACGACGCCTGCTATACCGACGAGGAATATCACGACCCAATTACCCCCAAGGTGGGCTGGGGGCATTCCACCTGGCAGGAAGGCGTCAAGTTGGCAAAACAAGCAAGAGTCAAGAAAGCGGTCATTTTCCACCACGATCCTAATCACACCGACATTTTCTTAGACGATGTAGAAGCCCAAGTTCAGTCTGTCTTTCCCAACAGCATTCTGGCAAGGGAAGGGATGATCCTGCCTGTTGTTTAGTAAACACCTGGTATACCCTGCCACCCTACTTCGAAGACCCGATTCCTGCAGGAGTGGGAGTTAGCATAGCAGGCTTGCGTACAGGGAGATCCCGTTGCCGTTGGGTCCCCCTTGGAGTGACCATCCATTTGTTATACCCATGCATGTGATCGTAAAGCCCCACCACCGCAATCATATTTTTGAGAATGGTGTAGATAAAAATGAGTACGGCGTGTTGAATGAAGTAGATTCTGGAATATCGCATTGCCGCTACTTTCATCGTCACCAGGGTTTGATAGATGCCACTGGAGAAAGTGACCAGGGTACTGACCAGCAGATATAGGTTATCGGAAGGTGGCAAGTATCCGTGGTAAAGGAACAGGCTGAGGACGATGGGCAAAATTTGCAGGGCAATCAGGGAGTAAAGCACACAGTAATAGAGCAAATAAGTCCAGTAAACTTTCTGCAGGAGAGTCAACTTATCAGACTTCCAGACTCGACGCTGATACTTAAAACTCACCTCTAACCATCCCTGTGCCCAGCGTTTACGCTGAAACCAGAAGGAGCGAAAATCCACGGGAGCCAGTTCGGTCGTCACAATACTGCGATCGTGCAAAATCCGGTATCCGCTTAACAGCATGCGCATAGAAGCGTCAATATCCTCGGTTAACATGCCAGGGTTGAAGCGGATCTGCTTAAGGACTGAGGTTCGCCAATAGCCATTGGATCCTCCAAAAATGGTGGAGTCCGTCAGAAATGACTTGGCAGCATGGCTCACGCCATATAGGGTCTCAAACTCAACCGCAATATTTTGAGTCAGCAGATTAAAGGAATGGTTGCGAATGATATTGCGTCCCTGCACCACGTCATAGTCATACTCCAACCAGCGCCATGCCCGGAAAAAGCAATCTGGCTGCGGATGATGATCTGCATCCAAAATGCAGGTGATTTCGCCTGTGACAATCTTAAGCGCTGCATTCAGGTTCTCTGCTTTAGAATGGCTTCCTTCCACCCGCAAGAGACGCAATTCAGGATAGGTCTGAGTTAGTCGTCTCAGATCTTCTTCAACGGGGAGATCAATGGGAGTGTTGTACGCCAGAATTAGCTCTAGTCCTGCATCTGAATGTTGAACCGTACTGAGAATATGACGCACGGTTTCCAGGATAATGTCTTGTTCATTCGGGAGATAAGCTACGACCAGAAAAGAACAGCGGGGCAAAGGGCTTCTAGACGGCGGCAGACGATAGCCACTGATTCCCAGGGAAGACTTGACCGATCGCAGAAACCGATCAAATTTTCCCGAGGACGGATATTTCGTATCATCCACAGCAAAGCGCCGAAACAGGGCACTGGTCCCCTCCAAAAAAATGACCAGAGAACTCAGTAGGAAAAATGTGGCGATCGCCACATGAACATTGATCAGAGTTAGCCCCCCCAATCGCAGGCAATAGTAAAAAATTGTTGGAACACCAATTAATAGGACATGGGTATAAATCAGCTTATGCAGATCTCCCGACCACTTCCTCACGTCAACCATCCTCCACTCCTCACCTTAGGGATTTTCATCTTCGCCCACAGACAACTTACACCACAGCTCAAAAAAAGGCAGAGTCTTTATTAGCTTCCCTTGAGTGGTAAGCATTTCCGGCAGGTTCCAGATCATCCTCATTCACCCAGAGCGATCGCTGTCCATTGCTCAACTGACATAGCAAAAACTCCCGCTCGTCCAGGAGAACCTCCACCTTCAACACGGTCCAACCTGATTCGCCCTGGTAAACGACCTGATCGCCCACCTGAGGACTCCAGGTTCGACGGCGAATTACAGGGGCGCGCATCAGCACATAATCCACATCATGCAGCAACCCAGTTAAGAGTCGTTGCATTCCGGGCCTGAAATAATCTGCCAGAACAGCAAAAATTAATGTACCGACTACCATTACGGGCAAGAAGAGCGGGTATAAAGAGCCGTTATCCTGAATCACCAGCTTGATTGTGCTGTCCACAATAAGACTGGAGATCAGAAAATAGCTGTAACTATGGGTACCCAACCCGATGAATAGAGCCTCTACCTGGCGCTGCTGGGCTAGCGATCGAAAGACCACCAGACAGCAAAGGCCAAGCCCGACGGGAAGCAGCAAATCGGCAACTACCCAACCCCAGCGGTAAAACTGGCAAAGAAAACCAATGGCATAGATTGAAACCCCAACCAATAAAGCGCGTTGGGATTGCCAAAAAATTGGCCCCTTGCCTTTTTGGTAGAGATTCGCGATTACCATTCCCAGGACAAAAGTACTCAGTTTAGAGAAAAACCACAGCAAAGGATACCAACTGCGAGCTCCATCGACTAGCACGTAGCTTGGGAAGGCATCTAACCGATAGATCACAAAAAAACGATATCCTACCGTCAGAAAAAGACTGCTTAGGAACAGATTCGTCGTTCCCCATCGCCGCATTAAGGACCAAAGGAACGGAGAAATCAACGCAAAACTAAGAATCATTGGCATAAACCCCCAGGTACTGCTAACAGACCGGAGGGATTCTCCGCTGTAATCAAACACCAGCGGGAATGCGCCGCTATGAAACAATTGCCATGAGTTCGGGCTATCCGTATGGGTTGCGATCCCGACTGCCCACAAAATTGGGCACGAGAGCCAGGCGACTGTCCAGAAAGGAAATAAAACTCGGATCATCCGATGCTTGAGAAAGCTACCCGTGTCGAGAGATTTCCCCTTTTGAGAGAGCACTAGACTAAAACCGCTGATCAAAACGAATAGGTCAATAAACTGAAACCCAAACCAGCCTGGAATACTGAGCAACTGTAACAGCAAACTGTGATCGGGAAAATTCTCAACCGCAGCCCCTAGCCGCTGTAGATTATCTAACAAACCCGTCGGTTGAGGGGTGTAAGCGGAACCAGTCACTAACAGCTGGGCATGATAAAGCAATAGCCCAATCACTCCGAGGATACGGATGCCCTCTAACCAGCCTAACCGCTGCGATCGGGAAACCCTGTTGTTAACCATCTACCTACCTTTTATCTCCGGGAAACTGGTGAATACAAGAGCGTTCACAGTGAACCTGCCTGGATGGGAGCAGATCTTCTCCAACCTGCTGCAGGCTATACCCCTTATTCAGTCCTACAAAATGAACTGGTTGGTGTATTCCGATTTGGGAAAGGAGGGAGAATCCTGGTAGTCCGTCAGGCTAGAGTTGAGGGGTAACTCAACTCTACAAGACCCGTATCCCAAGCGTTTGAGGGTCCTCAACCCTTCAAAATACTTTTGGGCAGACCCCTAGGGTGATCATGAGCAGGCGGGATGATGAGCCTTTCCCACCCTCCTCCTGCCTCGTCAGCCTGCCTTTCCTGGCACAATCCTGGCTTTAATGACTGAGATAACCACAGCCCCAGATGAGGCCCTTTAAAGAGCAAAGGAAGCCAACAGATTGCTCTTCACTGTAAAATCTAATGGGTTTCAGGACAAAATTTTTCTATTAATAATGGCTTTAGAAGCAATTTGTATTTTTGATAAAAAGTTTTCTTCCTCACTACACCCGCTCCTGAAGTACATATTTCTTTATAGTTTATATAGTGCATGGACAGCATTCATGATGACAACTTCTGGGGCATATTCAACCGAAATGATTAAATATCATGAGACTTTTTTATGGAATTGGTTAAAAATGATTAGGAGACTGGTTTAATTGTTAGAACTGAGATTGCTTGCTAATGCTTCTTCGATTCATAGAATGAAGCAGTAACCCCGTTCAGTTCCTGTATGTCATGCCGCAGCTTTTAGACCCGGACGAAGACTTCTTCCAACAGCAAGGGTGGCAACTCAGTCAGTCAGGAGCTTTCGAGGATGCCATTGTTAACTTTGATCGCTCACTACAGCTCCGTCCCGATAATTACCGCTCCTGGTACTATCGGGGGGTTGCTCTATTTGAGTTAGGTCGCTACGAGGATGCCTTTGCCAGCTTGAATCAAGCCCTTGATCTCAAATCAGACTACCCGGAAGTATGGAACAGTCGAGGAATGGCGCTGTTTAACTTGGGGAGTTATGAGGCTGCGATCGCCAGCTATGACCGGGCAATTCAACTGAAACCAGATTTTTATCAAGTCTGGTATAACCGGGGTAATGCGCTGGAAAAGGCAGGGTACTACGAAGAAGCCCTCAACTGCTATGACAAAACCGTAGAGATGGATCCAGAATATTCCAAGTGCTGGTATAACCGGGGCATCATGCTGTGCAAGTTGGGGCGTTATGAGGAAGCCATTGCTAGCTACGACAAGGCAATCCAGTTTAGACCCCACTACTCGAATGCCTGGTACAATCGCGCCAGCGTCCTGAGCCTGCTTAACCGCTACCAGGAAGCCCTTGTCAGCTATGACCGCATTCTTGACGTCAAACCTGACTGGTATGGAGCCTGGTATAACCGGGGTAATGTACTACACAAGTTGGGGCGTCATGAGGAGGCAATCCACTGCTATGACAAAGCGCTCAAATTTAATTCCACACTGTATGAAGCCTGGTATAACCGGGGCAATGCGCTGGTTACCCTGGGCCACTACGATCAGGCAATCTCCAGTTATCAGCAGGCATTGAGCTTGAAACCTAATCTGCGAGAAGCCTGGTACAACTGGGGCTGCGCCCTGCACAAATCCAGTCGTTACGGGGAAGCCTTAACCAGCTATGATCGGGCGATTGAACTCAACCCAGGCTTTGCTAAAGCCTGGTATAGCCGGGGAACTGCCCTACGCAAATTGGGACGCTATGAAGAGGCCGTTGAAAGTTACGATAAAGCCGTTCAGTTTCATCCAGACCTCTACGAAGCCTGGTATCGCCGGGGCTTAGCGTTGGGTCATATGGGACAGAATGAAGCCGCTATTACCAGCTACGATCGCGCCCTGGAAATCAATCCTGACTATTACCCGGCCTGGTATAGCCGGGGAGCAGCCTTGAGTCATTTGGGGGACTATGAATCCGCTGTTGACAGCTATGACAAAGCCCTAAAAATTAAACCCAACTTTCCAGATGCCCTGAGCCGCCGCAATCTTGCCCTTGAACGTTGTGAAGGTAAACACGAAATCGCTGAAGAGCGGGATGAAATGGACACCCTCCCCGATTATTTCTCCCCAAACATGGAATCCCTAAACTCTAAGCCTGAAAGCCAGTAGCTCGTTAGCTCAGGAGCCCGTTAGCTCAGGAGTCCATCGGGATAGATTTGCTTATTCAATGGGGATAGGAACTGGCATCGCAAGGGCAGACGATTCATCATTTCTTTGAACAGGGTTTAAT
>JBAUTA010001436.1:0-3149 GCA_049581985.1 Kovacikia sp. | reverse complement strand
GCCCGTCTTGCGGACAGCGGCTAACTTACGGGCAATCCGGTGGGCCAGACTAATGGGCAGTGGCATCAGTTCAGGGGTTTCGTTACAGGCAAACCCAAACATGATTCCCTGGTCGCCTGCACCGATTCGGTCTAGCTCTTCATTGCTAGCCTGGTCGCGGGTTTCCTTCGCCGCATTGACGCCTTGAGCAATATCAGGAGATTGGGCATCCAGCGCTACCAGCACGGCACAGCTCGTAGCACAAAACCCTCCATCGGCCCCGGTGTAGCCAATCTCTGTAACTTTTTGCCTAACCAGGTCAATATAGTTGACCTGAGCCTTAGAGGTAATTTCACCTGTGATTAAAACTAAACCGGTATTCACAACGACTTCCGCTGCAACCCGGCTTGTCGGATCTTGAGCAAGCAGGGCATCCAGGATTGTGTCTGAAATTTGGTCACAAATCTTGTCAGGATGACCTTCTGTAACTGATTCAGAGGAAAATAGATAGCGACGTGACAATTGGGTACCCTCACCTTGTAGTAGGAAACTATGTTAACCGTAGAAGATTGAGAATGGTTCGCAGCTAGCGCCAAGAGATACACATGGAAAGAAGTTGAAAGAAATTAAGTAATTTTACCTGTGTGTCAGTTCGTATGTTAACTAGTGGGAATGAAACGTCGTGATCAGCAGGGAAAGATCTTCACTTAATCTTTACTAGCCTGGAACTTTCAAAAAAAATACGATAAAACGATTTCCTTTGAAAAAGGTTTCATAAATGCAGGAGATTGGGACGTGGTTGACATAAAAAACCAGCGACAGGCTAACACTTTAGCTAACTTTTAAGAAACAATACAGGAGTCGCCAGTCAACAGTCAATCATGCAGTTTTTCCTGGCTGCTCTGGTTGGCCATGGGCAAAAGCCAACTGGCCTATGAGTTGGCTGTGCTCCCCCATCCAGAGATATCTTTACAAAAGAATCTGAACCTCAGCAAGACTGTTAATCAGGACATCTGCTGGTTTCAAGGAGGCTAATCGAGTCCAGCCCCAGGTTACCCCAATGCTGCCGCCAGCTTTGGCGGCCTGGGCCATTTTCAGATCAGCAACCGAATCCCCAATCATCAAAACAGCGCTGGGAGGAACAGCCAACGCTGCACAGGCCTGGTAAAACAAAGTCGGATCGGGTTTTGATGGCCCTCCTGCATCCGTGCCCATCTTGAGTTCTAGCAGGGAATCTAAGCCGTACCGTTCAACAAAATCCTGGACGTTTGCAGTTGAGTCAGATGAAAGAATTCCAGCTTTGATTCCGGCAGCCGCTAACGATCGGAGAACCTCCTCCACACCATCAAACGGGGGGGTCGCGTCTGCTTTACGTTTCAGCACCCGATCGGCCTCCGAAAACGCTGAACTGACGATTTCCAGCGACTCCATCCAATCGCGCCCCGTTTCCGCCACATATGCCGCAGCGGCGATCGCATTTTCCTGGCGGGTTCCTACGGCCACTAGACCGGCTGGGTTCAGGGTTCCTCCATCCAGCCCAAATGCCATTAAAAGAGGTTCCTGTACGCCTGGAATCTGAGCATCAATCAAGCGAGCACGCTTTTGTCCCAGATTTCTCAAAAAGTCTTGAGAATTTGCGATCGTCCCATCCTTATCGAAAATGACCGCCTGAATATGAGGAAAGCGAACCGCACCACATTGGATCGTTACCAAAGAAACCCTCCTGGAAGAAAAATAGACAAGAAAAAAGAGGGAATGCTCCCTCCTTAAACAGAAATAGTTGCTTGGCTCATTCGCTAAAATGAATCCCATGCATTGTCTTAAGCTCTAGCACTATTCTTCTTCAGTTGCAGAGGGAAGATCCTCAATATCTACCTCAACTTCAGGTTCAGGTTCAGCATTAGGCAGGGGCATCACCTTCGCCTGCTGTTGGGCCAACACCTGTTCACGGTACTTGGCTGCCATTTCCTCAGCCTTGTCGTAAACCACTTGAGGATTCTTGACCATATCACCGGGATCGGGTTCCAGTTGCTTCGTGGAAAGGGAAATCCGTCCCCGTTCCGCATCCAGGTCGATAATCATCACTTTCACTTCATCATTGACGTTGAAGACGCTGTGGGGAGTATCAATGTGATCGTGGGAGATTTCGGAAATGTGCAACAGGCCACTGACACCACCAATATCAATGAAGGCTCCGTAGGGCTTGATCCCACGAACCGTCCCAATCACGACTTCGCCCACCTCCAGACGATTCATCTTGCGCTCAACAAGGGCACGACGATGGCTGAGAACCAGACGATTCCGTTCTTCATCTACCTCTAAAAACTTCAGCGGCAGCTCCTCTCCAACCAAATCTTCTTTAGGCTTGCGAGTGCTGATATGGGAACCGGGAATGAAGCCACGCAGACCCTCAATTCTAACCAGGGCACCCCCCCGATTCGTCGCAAATACAATTGAGCGAACCGTCGCATCCTCTGCTTGAAGCTGACGCACCCGCTCCCAAGCTCTCATATACTCAATCCGGCGGATCGAGAGGGTCAGCTGCCCATCCTCATTTTCATCTGCCAGGATAAAAAATTCACGCGTTTCATTGGACTGCAAGACCTCGTCCGGGTTGTCAATCCGATTGATTGACATTTCCTGGATAGGGATATAAGCAGCGGTCTTTGCACCGATGTCAATCAGAGCACCTCTTGGTTCAAGACTAAACACCGTCCCCGCAACGACATCACCAGGGCTGAAGTGGTAGTCATACTTATCAAGTAGGGCTGCAAAATCTTCGTGAGTAAAGCCAACGTCTATTTCTGTTGTTATGTCCTGATTGACCATGCGAATCATTTCCTGGGTACAGACTCCTTAATAATTTTCCTCCTGTCGATGTATACGCACGTTAAGCTAGTGCTTCCTACACCTCCATCGCCTCCTAACTATTTTAGTCGGAGATTTCGAACTATTCACTTAAGTCTCAGAAGAACCATCATAACCTAATGAGACTTGCTCAACACAACCTTTTTTGAAGAATGAAAATGGGGATGGGCAAAATTTCTATCGCCGATCGCTTTTCATCATCGACTGGGATTCTGAAAAGGCGTGAGAACGGCAGAATCTGGGCTTACGGGAGATTCTTCTGCCGGGAAGGCTGCTGATTCTACGTCGGTTTGCAGCTTGGC
>JBAUTA010001435.1:0-4673 GCA_049581985.1 Kovacikia sp. | reverse complement strand
ATTCCTCAGCCCATAGGTTGCCATAATGCCATAGACAAATCGCCACGCCGGATTCGGGATCTTCTCCCAACTTTCCACAATCAACTCATCGGAGGGCAACTCGCGCGACTGAGTCAGGCGACTGCCGTAATCCCCCCAAAAGGATTTTAAATTAATCGGCAGTTCCAGATTGAGAAATTCCGACAAGGCACTTAAAGCCGTGCAACAGACCTGACGGCTGCGGGAGTTGACCTCGGTAGACCGCACTGTGACATAGATAGCTTCTGGCAAGCTCAGGCCAGGGTTAGCCTGGGAGATCACCTCTAGCTTTCGTAGATAAGGCGCATAGGCACATTCCCAGGTAGTTTTTGCTGATGCCAAACTGCTAACTCGCTGGGGTGAAGCCATAAAATGGACTTCAAATGCCTGAAGTTGCTGGGACAAGGCCATTTGATCGACGCGTCCCCACTCAGATCCATAGACATAATTACGCCAATCAAAGGTTTTTTGGATTAGCTGAGCTGCAATCACCTTAACTTCCTGCTCTGCCTGTTTCAGACCAGCCGGGGTAGCCGGTAGTCCCAAACTTAACCGTTGCTGGTAAGGCTTTAGCCGCAAGCTACCAGGTCGGGGAGGTAACGTTCCCCGTAAACCGAGCTTTTCTCCCCGCCGCTCAACCTGAAATCCCATGCGGGCTGCTTTCAGGCGTTGATTTACCTGGACAATG
Organism: Kovacikia sp.; assembly: GCA_049581985.1. Taxonomy (GTDB): domain Bacteria; phylum Cyanobacteriota; class Cyanobacteriia; order Leptolyngbyales; family Leptolyngbyaceae; genus Kovacikia. The sequence goes on along the minus strand of JBAUTA010001435.1, from coordinate 3,967 downwards.
CGACTATCAATCGATGCGAGCGTTTCTACCATAGAAGTCTGGAACAAACCCTGGAGAGCGGTTGTCCTAAAAAGGACTGGTGATATCCATTAAAAAATAGAGATTGCAGATAAAAAATAGAGATTGCAGACGGGAAAGCGGGGCGAAGTCCCCAGCCACGGGGTCCCCCTTACACCCCGTCCTTCACCAATTAGTCTAAACTCCAGCGGTAAGTAAACGCACCGTTTTGTTGAGTATGCTGATTAACATTTGATTGAGTGCGATCACGCTTAAAGTTGCATCCCGACTGGAAACCAAGCGGCATAATGGTGGAGCTAACTGGAACGATAGAGTTGCCCATCACGCAACTGGACGGCTGGATGGTTAGAGATCCGAATCAGGCTCTCATTGTGGGTCGTCACCACAATGGTAATTCCCATATTGTTTAACTTTTTGAGAATTTTAACGACCTGCCAGGAATTGTCAGGATCCAGGTTGCCGGTGGGTTCGTCTGCCACCAGCAGGGGCGGCGTTGTCACGATCGCACGGGCAATACTGACTCGCTGTTGTTCACCGCCAGACAGTTCTTCGGGAAAACAGGTGGCCTTGTGGAGCAACCCTACCATTTTGAGGGCTGGCTGGAGGCGACGATTAATCTCCTTGCGGGGAAATCCCTGGGCCCACAGAACAAACGCCACATTTTCCGTAACCGTGCGCCGGGGAATAAGTTTGTAGTCCTGGAAAACAATACCAATTCGGCGGCGCAGATGGGAGAGGCGATCGCCCCGCATTTCACTCAGATCGCAACCATCTACAATCACCTCCCCTTGACTGGCGCGTTCTTCCCCATACAGTAATTTCAGTAGGGTCGATTTACCAGACCCGGAAGGACCTGTGATAAACAAGAAATCTCCGCGTTTTACCTCCAGGTTGATGTCTACGAGTGCCTTGCTGCCATTGGCATAGATTTTATTGACTCCCCGTAGCGATATCATCGACTTTTTGCCAGCGGGTTGGGCGGCTTGATCGGTAGAGCCTGAGGATTGCCCCGTCAATGACTGAGTCATGAAGTATTGGCGAACAGACAACCCATCCATTACACCATAGATATCTGGAAAGAATAAAAGATGAAGGATCAAAAATCCTTCCTACCCTTATCCCTCATCTCTGATTGCTGACCGGATGGCGCTGGGTCAGGCGATAAACCAGGGCGCGTCCGGCAAACCTGGGTAAAGCGAGCATTCGCCGCCAACGCCAGGGTTCCTGGTAAAGACGATAAACCCATTCCAAATGATTGTCTCCGAGCCATTTTGGGGCACGGGTTTTGACGCCTGCCCAAATGTCAAAGCTGCCACCAACACCAATCCAGATGGCATTAGGGCAGAGGGCGCGGTGCTCAGCAATCCAAAACTCTTGCCGGGGAACTCCCAGCCCTACCAGCATCAAGCGGGGTTGGAGAGTTTTCAGCGTTTGGTGAAAGGCTGGCTCTTCCTCTGGCGAAATATAGCCATGCTGGGTGCCTGCGATCGCTAATCCGGGCACCTTTTCCTGCCACACTTCCGCGGCTTTCTGAGCCACACCAGGAGCTCCTCCAAAAAAGAATACAGACCCCAAATTGGCTTGCCCAAACTCCTGCAAAAGGGATTCTGCCAGCTCAATTCCTGGGCAACGTTGCATTTGCTTGCCGTGCAGCCGCAGATATAAGACAATCCCTGCTCCATCAGGAATGGCCAGATCTGCCTGGTGAATCACCCTGGCCAGGTCAGGATTTTCTTCTGCCTGCATAGTCATTTCCGCGTTTAGCGTGACCACATGGCAGCCTAATTGCTGTTGGGCACGGGCAGCCAGCCAGCCAGCGTAATCATTCAGTAGATGAACAGGCAACCCTAACACTGAGAATATTTGAGGCACTTCTGACGGAACCCTCATTTGCATTGGCACCGATTCCTCCCACCACGACAAAAAGACGACCCGCTCAGGTCCTGGCCTTTTTTGATGCAAAGACAGCCTGGGAGGGATTGAATTAAATTTTGAAGAAAGTCAATTCGGTTGATTCAAGTAGTCGATCATACATTAATTTTCTCCCCTCCGCGATCGCAGAAGCAAATCCATTACCTACAGAGGCTTGGGTTCCATACCCAACCGTTGCAGCAGTTGTTCATCCTGGGAATGGTCAGGATTAGGAGTCGTCAGCAGAACAGGCCCAGTAAAAATGGAATTTGCCCCCGCAACGAAACAGAGGGCTTGTAACTCCTCACTCATTTCCATCCGCCCCGCAGATAAACGCACCATTGCTTTAGGAAATAGAATGCGGGTCGTAGCAACCATCCGCACCAGGGCGATCGGGTCTACGGGCGGAGTATCCTGCAATCGGGTGCCTTCTACGGGAACCAGGCAGTTAATCGGAATCGATTCGGGAACCGGACGGAGCTGACTGAGCGCTTCCAACAATTCCAGCCGATCCTGAACAGACTCCCCCATCCCCAAAATGCCTCCACAACAGACTGAGATACCCGCTTCCCCTACGGCCCGAATCGTATCTAAGCGGTCCTGGTAAGTGCGGGTGGTGATGATTTGCCCGTAATAGTCGGGAGAAGTATCCAGGTTGTGGTTGTAGGCCGTTAATCCCGCTGCTTTAAGCTGTTGTGCCTGATGGGGTTTGAGCATTCCCAGCGTGCAGCAAACTTCCATATCCAAGGCTGCAACCTGACGAACCATACCCAAAACCCGCTCAAATTGGGAACCATCCTTCACCTCCCGCCAGGCAGCCCCCATGCAAAACCGGGTTGAGCCATTGGCTTTCGCCGCTTTCGCCTGGGAAATCACCTCGTCGGTATTCATGAGGGATTGCGGTTCAAGGTCGGTTTGATTGTGGACGCTTTGAGAACAGTAGCCGCAGTCTTCTGGGCATAGGCCCGTTTTGATATTGCACAGGGTGCAGAGCTGAACGGCGTGGGGGTCGTGGTGTTCCCGGTGAACTCGCTGGGCCTCAAAGAGCAAATCGGGGAGGGGTTGGTGGTAGATCTGAGCAATCCGATCGAGGGTGATGGCGAGCGTGGTAGGCATGGCAGAAATGGTGGTAGTAGATTAGCAGGGTTCTAGGACTTCTGGGTGGATGAAGGGGTATCCGGCGGCTCTTAGCTTCTGATTGGAAACTTTGGCATTGTAGGGGCGAATGCTGGGTTGGGAGGGATCCCAGACAACGGCGGGCAGATTGTTCTGGCTACAGACCCATGCAAGCAACTTACCCGTCGTTGTAGGTTTGTCGGCAACCAGATTGTAAACTCCCTGGAGTTGATGCGTCCTGGCAAAGTCGATCGCTCCTACAATATCGTCTAGATGAACCCAATTGGCGGCATCTTCGCCGTTTCCCGGTCGGGTGGTTCCAGCAGCTCGCTGGAAAATCTTGACCAGTTCCCGGCCAGGGCCATAGATACCGCCCAGGCGGAAGAGACAAATTTTGGTGATTTCGCTGGCGGACAGTAACGTTTGCTCAGTCTCCGCCAGAATTTCACCGTTACGATTGCTGGGGGCGATCGGGGAGGTTTCGTCTACCCAGTCAGCCTGGCAATCGCCATAGACCGCATAGCTGCCCGTATAGATAACCTGCTGGACGTTTGGGGCATGCTTTAAAGCTGCTACCAGGGTCTGGGCGGTTTGCAGGTAAGTTTCTTTGTAGGCTTCTGCACTCCGGGCACCGACGCTGAGTAAAACGATTTGCTGGTTCTGCAGCAGCGAGCGGAGTCCCACTTCGTCGTTGCCCCGCAGCAGCACAACCCTCTGGGCGATCGCCTCCAACTCTTCCACCCGTGTTAGGGTGGTGGTGGTCGCTGTGACAGAGAGCGTCTGCCGCCAAAGCCGGGCGACAGCCTTACCCACATAGCCACAGCCAATAATTGCAATGTTAGTCAATAACCTGCTCCTGATTTGAGCGTCACTTAGAAATGATACCAATTTAAAAAATGAAGGTTGCAGATGGGGGTGTGGG
>JBAUTA010001434.1:0-2481 GCA_049581985.1 Kovacikia sp. | reverse complement strand
AGATTCCAGCCTTACTCAAAGACACCCATCAGCGACTCAATGGTAAGCCTAAACGCAGACTGTGGTGTTGAACCGGGAGAGTGACAGACAGGTCAGGATGATGAGAGCGTGGGAGGGTAGGATAACCTATCTAAAACACACCTGCTTCCAAAGCCAAATAAAAACATGTAAAATTAATAATATAGAAAGCCCTTCAATTAATAACATTCATTAAACTAATTATAATTTATCCGGAAAGTAATTTATTTTCCTAGATCTCGTGGTTTTGTTATCTCATTTGAGCCTACATTTGAGTATTTGTGAGTAACACACGACTAACATACGAGTAACACACAGTATTCTTCCGGGTGCTTCAAAGTTTCTTTTAACTCTAAACCCTTTTTTGGTCCTGAAATCAGCATGAGCACCATCCACCCTGAACAAGCTCAAACCTATCGCAATGTGATGGAGTCACTAGTCCTGGAAGAAGCTGAAAAACAATTCAAGCGGCTCCCGGCGAAAATTTCTGCCTACGTCAATAAAGCAGAAGTTATTGCCTATGCGCTTAATCGGTTGCCGCCCCTTTATGCCACCAGCCAAAAAGGCTGGCAGCAACAGCGAGACCGGGCCAGTAAGGATATGGAAGCCAAAATTGTTGTAGCTGTGCGGCAGGCGATCGCTGCTGTTCAACGAGATCCTCTGCGGGCAGTCGTTCCTTTAAAGGTTGAAGAAGAGCAGGCGTCTCTATCTGCGCTGCAAGGCTTAAAGGAGTTGCTAAGGCGGGAGGAACTTTCCTGGCGAGAGGTGGTTGATATCGTTGAAAATACCCTTATTCAAACGGCCCGTGGCGAAATCACCTGGCGTAAGCGTGGCCCTGGCACAATTCACCGGAATGAGTGGCGTGACACGCGATACCTCCTCTAGTGCGCCTCTGATGCAGGCTGGTTCACGATCGGGAGGTTTGATCCAGGTCTGTTGTACGATCACCCTCCTGGTGAGTTGTGCCAGTGGATTTTCGGGTTGGGAGAACCGGGGGATCGCCGCTGAGCCAAACCCAGCCAGCTTCCCCAAAGAGACCTTTTCCCCCGATCCAGAATTACTTGACCTGGATCAACTAAAACCTGGAAACACGCCTGCCTCCGCAGTTACCTCAACAACCATTTCCGCAACAAGGCTGACCGTTCCTAGCCTCTGGTGGCTAAGAGACCAGTTTGCTGCCGAGAGAAAATATGGCAGCCGGTTGATCGAAAACTGGATTGCTTACCCAAATCAGGTTGGTAGGGTTGGTCAGGTAAATTTTGTCGTTAACCGCCAACTTTGGAACCAGCTCGACTACCTGCAGCGGTACAGTTTTTTACATGAATTTGGAATGGCTGCTAAAAGTTACGGGTATAACCTTCGCGTGTTTGATAATCAAGCAAATTTTCTGGCGGCCTATACTTGCAACTTTGACCCTTCCCAGATGAACCAGGCCTCAGGTCGTCCCCTGACTCTCCCTGGAAAGGCTCCCGGTAATCTCTCTACGCCCCAATTTTCTTCCTATATTCAATCCCCTGAGGCGATCGCCTGCTATAGCTTTCTTGATTTCGGAGGTAAATCCAGTCTCGGAGGACGGGCTACCCAAACTGGCGGAGGAACTTCCACAAATCCTGGTATTGCTGGACCGTAGATTGCCGCAGGGGTTGCAGGAATTCACTGGACTCTAAGGTTTTTTCGTCAGGCAGCAGCAATGGGTTTGAACGCAGGGACGGGGGCAAATTTTCCCGGTTCTTCAAAATAATTGGAGAACTAGCCCCACTCAAGATTGAAAGTTGGCTGGCTATTTGAGGCTTCCAGCAGAAGTCAATCCACTCTGTTACCAGGGGGGAAATTGCCGGAGTATCAGAAGCTGGACGCACCCACAGTTCTGCCCATAGGGCAGTTCCAGAATTGGGTACCACCGCTGCGATCGTGGGGCTGCGCTTCATGACAGCCAGGACATCTTCGGACCATCCGACGGCTAGCCAGGTATCGCCCAACAGCAATGGCTGTAGATAGGAGTCAGAACTGTAATACTTAACCTGAGGACGGAGCGATTCCAGCGTCGCTTTCAAAGCGGGGACAGACGCCAGGTCAGCAGTGTTGTAGGATTTACCCAACTTTTTCAGCACCAGCCCAATCACCTCACGGGGTTGATCTAATAAGGAGATCTGCCCCCGCAGGTCCGATCGCCACAGATCGTTCCAATCTGTCGGTGGCTTTAAACCCCGCTCCTTCAAGATATCCTGGCGGTAAGCAATGACGGTTGTCCCCCATCGGTAAGGTGCTCCCCAAGCTTTTTGAACACCGGACTCTGATGAATGATCGGTCACTAATTCCCTCCATTTTGAGGGCAATTGATGCCAATTCTTAAGTTGATTAATATCCAGGGGTTGAATTAGTTTTTGCTGAATTGCTTTCTCTAACCAATAGTTTCCCAGAGTAACTAAATCGGGCACTTCAGCCGTGGCATTACCCACAAAG
>JBAUTA010001433.1:0-2395 GCA_049581985.1 Kovacikia sp. | reverse complement strand
AGCTGGAGAACAGGCTTCCAGTCCTGCTGCGCCCGCTGACACTGAAGCTAATGAAAAGCCAGCGAAAAAGCCTGGTGCAAAGAAACCCCCGCAAGCGGCAGCAGCAGGGGATGGAGCGGATGGTGATAAGCCTGCTCCTAAAGCCAAAAAGGAGAAGCCTCCCGCTCTTGAAGACAAACCTTTTACTGACTTTATTCAGCAAGACTTCCTACCAGCCTTGAAGGAGGGACTGACACAGCAGGGGATTCAGGAAGTTGAGCTGACCTTTGAGAAGCAAAAGATTGGGGTAGTCAGTTTTTCTAATGCTCCTGAATGCTGGCAGATCATGGGTCGCTGGAAGAGCGATCGCAGGGGATCCCGACAATTTAACATCTATTTTCTTTCGGATAATATTCAGGGACAGAAAGCTTTTTCCTACGTTGAAGGAGGGAGTAGACCAAGCACCCTGGAATCTTTTCTAATTGATGAACGCAAGGTTTCTTTGGCCCTTTTAGTTTCTGGTGCGCTTCAGCGGCTCAACGCTCAGAAGTGGTTGGTAAGAAATTAGGCATTGCTGAATGGCAGTATGATTTCGCTGAGTTTTGGACAGAGCCTCAGGGCTTTTGGAAATCGTTTCATAGCCAGATTCAGCAACGCCAGAAATTAACCAGGTAGTAGGTGGTAGAAAGAAAAAGGAGAAAGAACAAAGAGAAAGAAAAAGGAAAAAATCACCTCATTGCTTTACCGCTTTATATCCAGGAAGGAAGCCACATCCGCAGGTGGAATTCTAGAGGAGACAGGGGTAACCCCAAATAAATGGGCATCCAGAAGATAAACGCAACGGTAATAAGTAGCACGATCGCAATTGCCATTGTGCGTAGATGGGGTTGGGAACTGCGGAGCCAGCGATCGACGAGCCAGGCGATCGCCATCGTCGAAAACACTGAGGCTCCCATGTAGTGATACAAAAAGGTGCAGCGGGTCACCTTGATCCAGGGCAGTAAATTGGCAGCATAGTTTACGACCAGAAACAGCCCCAGCCAGCGCTCCGTTGGATTTAAGGGTGAAATTTGACCTGGTTTTAGCGTAGGCTGGAAATTTCTATCTCTGCCAGTTGCCCAGGTAAGGGTAGTTGCCCAGGTAATCATAGAGTGAATTAACACTCCCGTCAGCAGAACGATCGCTATCGTAGACAACCACCAGAGGATTGGATTACCCATTGCATGGACGTCATAGATGACCGTATTGGGCATTGCAGTTGTAAAGGTTGAATTTCCCTCAGGCAACGGCGCATCTTTGGGCGTGACCTGATAGAAATAGGCGACCGGACGGATCATCCAGAGCCAGGTATACCAATGGGAGCAGTAGGGGTGGATTTTGGGACCATCCCCAACGCGCTCGTGATAGGTCAAAATTTGCTTCTGCAGTGCCCAAAAGCTGGCAGTGGTATTGAGTTGCAGGTGTGGAATCCAGATCAGGCGATAGAAGGCTGCTGGAATTACTCCCAAATAAAGCCCTATCTGCCATAGCTTCAGTTGGGTTAGCCGTTGCAGAGGACTCCGAACTACTATATGTTCTGGGGATCCAGGAATAGTCGTTTCTATCGGAAAGAGGGCGATCGCATCTGGATGTTTAGACTGAACCCAACAAATCACCCAGGCGATTGCCCATATCCCGTAGGCACCCAGCAGAAACCACAAGCCATTCCACTTGATTGAGGCAGAGGCACCCATGAAGATTCCGGACAGCACCAACCAGCCTTCCCGCTGCCGCGATCGTTGATGACTTAAAGCAATCAGGAAAAACCATAGCCCCATCAGTCCAAAAATAATCAGAAAGACATTGTTGAGGGCATAACGCGACTCTACTAGAAACAACCCATCCAGGGCGGCAAACAGGGCCGTAATCAGGGCATAGCTGCGTCGGTGGCTTAATTGATAGGCAATTCCGGAAACTACAAGGGGAATCAATGATCCCGTCAGGGCATTCAACCAGCGGTAGCTCCAGGTTGTGTAAGCAGCTCCTGCCTTGTTATTAACGGCATCCCAGCCGAAGGGGAGATGGTTGCCAATCCAGATTCCAATGGCAATCAGGTATTTGCTCAGAGGCGGATGCCCATCAAAAAACTGGGTTTGGCTTAAATAGTTGTGGGCAAATTTGACGTAATAGACCTCGTCAAATACCAGGGTGTTGAACCGGCTTAATCCCCAAAACCGTAGCGCCAGCGACACTAACCATAGACCCAAGATGCTGATCTTGAACCAGTTGGAAAACCACTTGGAAGGCTTCTCAAGCGAAGGCATAATTCACATCGCAGGGTTCATTGCTTTACCACTGTCGCATAAGTCAGGGGTAAGGTTTGGGGTGAAGGCGCTAATTAATTTCTTTTTACCCAGGCTTTCTTACAATCAAGGAT
>JBAUTA010001432.1:0-1590 GCA_049581985.1 Kovacikia sp. | reverse complement strand
TCCCAATGCACACCGACCGCCGACGGGTTATTGGTTGGAGTTCAAGGTTATTTGCGGCGGGTGATTGGGAACGTTATGTCGCTTCGGTGATCAGTGGGGGCGTGGCTTAAAAGTGACCTATTTGTGTTCAGTATTAAGTAATAGATAGAGAGTGCTTGTGCTATTTGAAACTTGTACAAATCGATGAAAGGCGGCGTTAGGGGGAAATAGTTATACTGTCTTAGAGTCCAAGGAAGTAAGCTTCCTGCTTAATATGTTGGGAGCATGTCACTTTTTGGATAAGCAATTGTGCTTAGTTGCTGGGCAATGGCGAGCCAATTAACCCATTGAGATAAGCACAACGATGGGCTAACACTTGCGGGACATTTTCACGATTCCACTGCGCACCTGAAAGTTGCACTCGCCGACCAATCTGTTTGATAGCTGATTCCACTGCACCTGAACCGATTGAGTACAATTCTTCTGCCTGGTAGTACTCGTAATTCACAATGCGATGATGATGCTTACGCAGATACTCACAAAAGTTTTTCGCCTGTTTTCGTTGACAGGTGCTAAACAACGCAATCGCTGCCTCAACTTGACCTTGCCATAGCAACGCCTCTGCTTGATTGAGCCTTTTTATCGACCCGCCAACCTTGTGGAGATTTTCCACCAAATGATACCAGTCCAAGATCTCTAGCCGTTGCTCAACCGTGGCAATTTGGCTGATGATATTCCAGATGCCATCATGACCATCTCCTGAACAAACAACGGGTTGAGCCAAGGGTTGCTCATTGGTCCAATCAGTCAATTGAGCATTATTCTGAAAGTTAGCGAGCATTCCTTGATCTGTAGCAATCGCTTTGTAATCTTTCCATTCGCATGCCTCACCCAAAGGCGTTCTCACTCTGACTTTACCGCCATCGACACTCAACTCCTCAATCGCCTGCCCAATCTTGGGCAAATCAAATGTCTGACGATGCACGATGCGCTGTTGAGTTTTGGCAGGAACCCGGATTCCAGTTAGGTAAGCCAGATCTTGTTCTGCCTGCTCGTAAGAGAGCGTCGCACTCAGACGTAAACAACAATTCTCTAGATGAGGACTGAGTTGGCGATGCGGCAATACCTTCAGCTTTTCGGCTTGTTTGGTGGTCATTTCTAACGCTCCCAAGGTGCTTTTCAACGTTCGGGGTCGCCCTGCGGTTGTTGCTGTAATCGCTCCAATAAAAAATTTCCCAACTCTGGACTCACATGCGCTTGAATCTTCTGTCTGACGGTCATTTCGATCCCTTCTAGCGTCTGCATAGCTTCTGGGTCGCTATTGTCATAAAGAATTTTAGCAATGGCTTGCAGATGGGCTTTGAGGACTTGCTCTTGTTCTGGTTTCATGGCTTTGTCTGCGGAGTAGATGGCTCTGATTTTCGCCGATACACCCTAACTTTTCCACCACTTTAGTCACCTTAAGCATTTCTACTTACTACAAAGGTGACATGCTCCCCATGAGAAAGTTACTAATTGCTTCTGCCACAGGCGAACAGCTTGGAATTCCCTTTACCACCGAACAATTTATTCAGATTTTTGAGAAATACAATGAAGCTGTATTTCCAATGC
>JBAUTA010001431.1:0-2231 GCA_049581985.1 Kovacikia sp. | reverse complement strand
CACCAATGCAGTTGCTCAATGGCAGGTCAAGCTATTTGGAATTTCCTCAGCAGTCCTAGATTGGCTCAGTAGCCTGAAACCCAGACCTGTCGTAATAATTTGAATCTCATTGCGCATCTCGTGGGTCCCCATAGCGGGTTGCCGTCACCCGGCCCAATTGCCGTCCTCGCCGATTGCGCTCTCCGGCAAAGTAGCCTTTGGTAGCAAACGCCGATTTGGGTCCACAGGGCTGCCCACTCATATCCATATCCAATAGTTGCAACTGCTGCGCGTAATCGTGGCGATACCCTTGACTATGCTGACGGTAAATCTCATCCATCGCCTGGTGCATCTGTTCGACATTCTTGGCATCACAAGCATCCAACGTCTGTTGGATCACCGATTGTTCTGCACACGCCTGCTGCCCAAAGCACTGCTGTAAACCGGGGTCGTTGCGGACTCGCTGCTCGATTTCCACCATCCCGTGTGCCCCACACAGCAAGTTGATAAAACCATCCCAGAGTTTTTGGATAGGGGTAAATTTGACTGTTTTTTGAGCAATCTTGACCTGTTCAGCAATGGGCTCAAACACTTTCAGTTCTCTTAATTTCACGCCAATCCCTGCCAAAATCGCACGGGGAGAAAAGACCGACGCATTCGCCACCTCTGGTTGGGAGGAAGTTGTTTTAGAATAGAGGGGTATTTTCATAGTGATGATCTCCTGAAGAACGGTTTATACTTCGAGGATTCATCACTTTTTTGCGTTTTGGCACCCAACTCTGCTTATTGTTTGGGCAACCTGCCCCTAATTTGGACAAAATTTGGGTAACTAGATAAGGTTAGGGGGAGAGGAAGTCAAATGACCTCATCAAAGTCCGTTAAATTGTCGAGTTCTTTCCATTTACGCATATCCGCAAGAACGTCTTCTGGAGAGCGGCCTTCTAACCATTGGCGACGCTCTTTTGTATAGTCACCACTGCCGTGGCTGAAATGTTGTAAAAATTTAACAGCGTCAACCACCCCCAGGGTTTCTACTAAAGCTTGATAGCCTTTTTCCAGCAGTTCACTCTGTGTCATCATCGTTGGATTCCTCTGCTTGGATAACCTGTGCTAGCCACTGAACTGGGTTAGAGACCTTAAGGCGCAGAATATCGGTCTGTTTATTGGCTCTTCGGAGTAAACGATCATCGGTTGTCAAGAAAACATCTGATTTGCCTCTCTCGGCACTGGCGATATGAGCAGCATCATAGGCACCGAAACCTAATTGAGTTAATTGGAAGACTCTCTGTTCAAGTTCTTCACTGGTTTGCACTTTGATTCGGGCCACAGACAACAAGTTTCTGACTTGTCTTATTCTAGCTAGACTGGGGGTCTGTGCAATTTCAGCATCTAAAGCGTTACTGTTTATCAGCTTCCAGTTAGCGGACCGACATTCATTCAAAATCAGCAACACGGCTTCTGCCTCTAAATGAATACGCTCTTGTTTTTGGTCATCGAATGGGCGGTTGAGACAGCAGACATCCATGTAGATTTTATATTGCTCTATCATGATTTTACTCGCTCAGGAGTTGAGGAATCGCTCTGTAAGTTTGCTGCATCAGGTGAATGAAAGCGAGAGTGTCGCTTTAGGTAGGCTTGCCAGTCTTGAGGATCTGTGAGGGTTTGGATGCCTTGGCTCAGGTGGTCTAGCCTTTGATTTCGTTTTCCCTAGAAAGCTAGCATAAGCTGCTATCGATTAACACGCCTTGTGTCGTCGTTAACAAATTATTTGTTGAGGTTTCTTAGCGGCCCCACGGGATGCGCAATGAGCTGGGAACTGTAAAACCAGAACTGGGACTGTGAAGGAGCTTCCCTGGAATTTGGCAATAGAAAATGACCTCGTTATCCATTGGAATTAGGGCAAATCATGATCTCAGAAATAATAGTCAGCACCGCCATACTTGCCAAAGATATGAATTCCGGAAACTATGGGTTCTTGTCCAGATTTGGTGATCTGGATCTTTTTTAGGTGATTCGCGTCTTTAAGGCAGCCTCAAACTCAGTGCCCACGTTGAATAATTTAGCGTTCATGCCCAACATCACCAAAAGTGGACATGAACCAAACTATGACCGCCAATTCCGGAATTCACAAAAGATGCCGCCTGCTCCAATATCCAAGAACGGGGGAGAAGAGTAAAAACCATCTTTGCTAGTAGAGTGGCGAGCCATATCCTTACCTATATCCATATCCATACTTAGATAATATCCAATCT
>JBAUTA010001430.1:0-1525 GCA_049581985.1 Kovacikia sp. | reverse complement strand
AGAAAATTGTAACTGCACACTAAAATTAGGAACGCCACTCCCATGGTGGCAAGTTCCGTCAGCGGATCGATCCGTCTAGACTTCTTACCAGACAAAATTATACTTTTTTTGACTGCATCAGTAAGTTGACTAAATCGCTTCAATTCAAAGCCTTGGGTCGCATAGGACTGCACGATGCGGACGCCAGCCAGCGTATCTAGACATCGGGATTGCATCGCCTCTCTAGCAAGGTATTCAGCATACCCTAAGGGCTTGATTTTGCTCAATAGTTGATTCAGCCCGATACTGACCCCGCCGATCAGTAGGACAATAAGTAACGTTAGTTGCCATGATACCCACATCATCGTGACGATATAAGCGGTCAAGATCGTAAGACTGATAACAAGCCCAATCGCCCAACCCAGCAGAATGCTGATGTTGTTGACCTCGCCAAACATATTCAACAACGAGCCGAGTTTTTCATTATCAAAAAAGGCAATTGGCGCGTGGAGGTATTTCTCAAAAAGCCGATTTCGGAACAGGGTAATAATACTTTGGTTGTAAGTGGCTGAGCAATCATCGGCAATGTAACTAAAGACGCTTTTAAGCCCCACCAAACTAAATAGCAAAACACTAAAGCAAGCCAGGAGAACCCCTTTGGGCTGCTGCGTCAACCAAAGACCTGCCCCCTGCAAGAACGGAATCATGGGTAGGTGAAAACTGTTTCCATCACTCAGCAGCAGGTTTAAAAAAGGAATCATCAGACCAATGCCCACACCATCTAATGCTGCAGCCAATATCATGGCGACTAGGCCAAGGTAGAGCGGTTGGCGAGGAACCTGTCGACCAATGCGCATGAGCTGCCTAACATTTTGCCAGCGATTGCCCGATTGCCGATTCTCATTATTTTGTAAATGGCGACTCGATCGATTTTTTTTCCGTTTCAAAATGTTTTCCAGAAATTTGTGCAGTAGAAACCCTAATACAGGAACTATTCTTCATCCATAAGTTCTTACACCCTTTCATAATGGAAATTAGCATGGTTCGATTTCGCTAATAGGAGGGTAACACTTTTCTTAAAGGTGTCAAGGTGTCTATGCTACAAACAGCAAGGATTCTAGTCTTTTTGGTTTTTCCAGAAGTGTTACCATCATTTGAACCATGCTGGAATATAGCGAATCCTGGTCGAGTGAAGTACCTTTTATAGGGCACCTCGAAAAATAGATTTTCCGATGGCTGAAACCCATGAAATCTCGCAAAATATTCTCAATAGAATGACTTCATTCTCAATAAATCTGAATTAATCGAGGTGCCCAATAGATTGAAATCCTTGCCGTGCAAGAAAGGACTGTATCTCATTCATTCGAGAACCGCTATAGATTCCGAACTCAGGTTGTATTATTTACTACATCCCAAAATTTGAATCTCCGAGAAAGTTGTGGTATATTTATATTACTTAAAAATATGACAGACTCGATTTTAACGAATTACAAATCAACCATCAAGGGAATATTTAACAAATATCCTCGCCTTCAATTTCTTTATA
>JBAUTA010001429.1:0-6259 GCA_049581985.1 Kovacikia sp. | reverse complement strand
GCCTGGGGTTGACACAAGCGATCGCCCAGGTTGAGGAATGCCTGTTCCAGACGATCGGGGGCGGCAAACAAATGAATGGCACTAATTGATCGAGGATTGCACTCTAGGGGATACAGCATTCCTTCCGCCGTTTCGATCAGATCAAACGCGATTTGTCCCGTGAACTGTTCTGCCTCTACCACGGTTTTCATCCAGGTCAATAGGCCAGGATGCTCCACCGACTGAAAGCAAATACAGGAGCCAGCCCCCGCTGTAAATACGGTAGGATAGGCAGCAAAGGCGGTCAGCTGCCCGTGGTGCGCGACGCCATAAAGACAGTAGTGGGTGCCAGCAATGAATTCCTGGGCCACCCAAAGTTTGTTGGGGTGGAGGTCGATCTGCGGTAATTCGGTAACGGGTTTGCTGAGGAAGCGGACCTGGCTGGCAAAGCGCGAATAAATGGGCTTCAACACCAGTCGCTCTGGGGTGGGAGCACTCACCACCGCTTGTAAATCCTGGGCCGACTGAAGCAGCCAGGTTTGCGGCACCGTCAACCCCAGGGCCTGCATCCGCTGGATAAACTGCCATTTGTTATGCAGGTGCTGCAGCTTTTCGAGCGGTTCCCCTAGCACCTGACAATGGGCCTGCAATTGCTCTAAGCCTGCCGCAATATAAAATATCTCTTCACAGGTGGGAATCAGCCAATCAACCTGCTCAGACTGAATAATCTGTCGTAGGGCGGCAATATAGGCCGTTGGCTGTTCCCGTGGGGCAGGCACAACAAAATTTTTGGCGACTGCACGGGAACAGGTGCAGAGTTGATGCCGTAAACTATCTGCCACTAAAACCCGATGCCCTGCCCGTCTAAACTGGCGAGCCAACTCCAGCGTTACGGGTGCACGTCCCCCCATAAGCAGAATTGTCTGTTTCAAGTCCACGACCGATCGCATTCAATACTCCAGCACCATGCCACCCACCGACAGACCAGCGGCTGTGCCTAACAGCAATGTCAGATCGCCCCGCTTCAGTCGGCCCTGCTGAATCGCCTCATGCAATGCCATCGGGATCGACGCGGCGATCGTGTTGCCATGATTATGGGCAATCACCATCAGCGCATCTGCGGGAATCTCCAGTTGCTTGCTGAGGAGCCGCATTGCCATTAGGCTCGCCTGATGGGGAATCACCAACTGCATGTCGGCCATGTTCAACCCCACAGGCCCGAATAATCGCTGCAAAAAACCGGGCAGAATCTTGGCGGCCATGCGGTAAACACCCCGGCCATCCATCTCAAACACAAAATGGTCAGGATGGGCCGCATATTCTCTAGGATGGTGCTTGCTGCCACCCCCCAAACACCGCGAGAGATCGGCACCGTCACTGTAAGTCTCGATCCGGGAGGAAAGGATGGCCGCTGAATCCGTAGGATGGGACTTTTCCACAATCACGGCTGCCGCTCCATCGCCAAATAGGGTACAGGTTTCATGATCCGTCCAGTCCAGGGCAATTGTGGCAATTTCGCTACTTACGAGCAGAACTCGGTCATACCGTCTGGCATCAATTAGGTAGGAGAGTATATCCAATGCGGTGAGAAAGCTGAGACAGGTGGCATTAATATCAAACCCTGGAATGCCAGAGTCCCCAATTCCCATGTGCCGTTGCATCAAGACGGCGGTGCAGGGAATGCCCTGTTCGGGGACGGTGCTGGCACAGACGATGCAATCTATCTCCTGAATCGAGAGATTGGCAGCTGCTAAAGCCTCTTTTGCCGCATAGGTACCCATCTCGGAGGCCGTTTCATCCTCCACGAAATGGCGCACCATTACCCCTGATTTTTTTCTCAATCCAATCCCTGGAAACTCCAATCTTCTGGGCAAGCTCCTGGGCTGTAACTTTTTTTCTCGGTAAGTACTTTCCTGTGGAAAGAATCTTAACTGAGCGTTGTTTCATTGACATATTCCTTTGTTGTCAAGTAAGGATACCCAATTATTTGTGGGTCTATCGGTTATTTCATCATTGCCCCAACCGCTGATTAGCAAGGGATTCCGGGTGCTCCTGGCTGAGGCTGGTAGTCCTGAACGGGGTGCAGGGGCTTTCGCCATAAGCACTTAGCCCCCTAGGGAAAGTCCTATGTTTTAAATGGGTGTAAGGAATGGGACCAAAATAAACCCAAGGAGCTGTAGGGGCCTGGCATGCGGGCGACAACCTGGGCCATGACCGCAGGGATCTGCCGCATGCCATAGCCCTTTTCAAGGGTGAGAAGTACAGTGAGGGTGCTTAGCACCTCCCTGTGCCTCATATTTCTGTACTTCACCCATGTGCAAATTCCTATAACAATGGCTTTTGCCAGATCACTTTTGCCAGATCACTTGTGCCAGGTCACTTGTGCCGGATCAAACGAAGGGCTGCGGCTAAATCAACCAGAAATTTTATTTTTGCCGCGATCGCCCCATTTCCAAATACAGCTAGAAATGAGATTGGTTGCGATATGGGCAACAATGGGCACCAGCAGGTTGCCTGTCACCACCGCACTTGTCCCCAATCCCAAACCCACGATCGTGGCCCAAACGACGTAGGGCCATTGCTTGAAGTTGCTGAGATGCAAGACTCCAAAACAAAGGCTAGAGAAAATTACTCCTGCCATATCCAGGCCAAAGGCAGGCAGCATGACCCCTCTAAACAACAGCTCTTCACTCAAGCCTGGAAGCAACCCTAGCCAGATTACATCTAGCCAGACCAGCGGCTTGAGCACCAGTTCCAGATAGTAATCAGCGCTTTGACGATAGGCAGGCCAGGCACGGTACACCAAAGAACTGGTAGCCGTAATCCCACCGCCCAACCCTAACCCCATCAAAACAGCCGACCCCCCCAGCTGGAGGGAAAGCAGGCGGACTCCACCAAACTGCATCCAGAGCTTGGCAACCAGAAGCAAGACAACCGCTGTCACCCCCATTGCAATTAAGACCTGGGTTCGGCTGAGCGGTTCAAATTCTGGATTTTCGGGAAGTTCTGTCACAGAATTACAGCTATTTGCAGATGGGTAGCTCCCACAACCGTGGGGATGGGCGTGGGGATGGGTCGCGGTTCAGACGAAGAACCTGAAATTTGCTCCTCTGGTAGGGCAAAGCCTTCAGTTTTGGTATTGACCCCAGAATAGAGTTTAACCGCTAGTCTAACGAATCTTTCATCCGACCCAAAGAGGAAATTGAAGGTTTCAGCGCCTCCGCCCGAATCCCCGCCCGGTGTGCCACCAAATATCCCAACGCCTCCAGGTAAGAGTGGACCTGGACAGATGGGATCTGAAGGGCATCGGGAGTAACCTGCATGGTTGTGAGGTTGTCCTGAACTGCAAGGAGTTGAGCACGGGTTTGGCTGAAACTGAGGACAGCACTGCCACCAAAGGCGGTAGCAGGGACTAAGACCGCATCAACCTGATCCGCCCAAATATCCGTTGTTTGGTGGCGGTAGGGGGAATCAGTCTGCCTAATAAATTGGGGGGCATAGCTTAGCCCAGCCAAGACGCAGGGCAAAAATGTATACCCCAATTCCTCTGCTGCCGATCGCGGCGACACCTGCGGATCTAGCGGTAGGGGGGATAGGGCCGGGGCATGGGCACAGGGGATTTGAAAGGTACGGACAATGAGATGGCTAATTACTGCCTCTGCACCCGCAAGGGGATCGACTCCCTGACCTTGACGGTAACGCTGGAGCACCTCACTGTCAAAATCATCGGGGAAGCGGACAACAATGGCGATCGCCTCAGCTCCTGCCTTGTGAATTAAGGCTTCGACTGCCCGCAACAGGCTATCTGGATTTTGAATCGTTCCCCAGGTCGCGCCAGAAGCAGCCGTTTTCAGCCGCACCTCTAACGGTGCATCGGTAACGACATACTCCGTCAGGTTCAACCCCAGGGTTGCTCTGGCGGCGTCTGCCGCCTGCAACTGCCGCAGTCTCAAATCGGGTTCAATCCCCTGATCCAGCACCAGCCCGACTCGATTTTGATGCACTGGCCGCAGCCCCCACTGCCCGGCGGCAAATTGATCCAACCCGTAGCCCTCGACATACAGGGCATTTGGCAAATTCCAGTAGAGTTGTGCCCCATTTAAAACGTTGGGATGGGTAATCAGGCGATCGGCAATTTGAGCGATCCCCCGTGCCACAGGCAGTGCATCACCTGCATACCCTCCGATCGTAGCCCCGATTCCGGTTGGGATAATCAAAACTACCGTATAGGGACGTTTGAACATAGGATAGAGCCTTGACCAACCCCCTATTTTAGAGGGTTTGCATGCCCCAATCCGAAATCTAATCCCAATTGAACAAATTTAGCCTTCCCCAAGCGCGTTAGGGCATTGGAAGTAAAGGGAGGCAGGGATGCAGCCCGCCCCATCCCCCGCAGCCCTTGTATTTAAATAGGGATAAAATAAAAACCAAAATTCGTAGCATCTGCAAACCACTATAGACTTGAGAGAATGACGAAATCAGAAAAGGAAATTGGTGATGCGGCTGTCTCAGATGCTCTTTGTGACCCTGCGGGAAGATCCGGCGGAAGCAGAAATTCCCAGCCATAAATTGCTCTTGCGGGCAGGCTATATCCGACGCATTGCCCCAGGAGGGTTTGCCTACCTGCCCCTGATGTGGCGAGTGCTGCAAAAGGTGTCTCAAATCGTGCGGCAGGAAATGAATGCCACTGGAGCACAGGAAGTCCTGTTGCCCCAACTGCAACCAGCGGAGTTGTGGAAAGAATCAGGACGCTGGGATACCTACACCAAAGCAGAAGGGATTATGTTCTCGCTGGTCGATCGCCAGGAGCGAGAAATGGGATTAGGCCCGACCCATGAGGAGGTGATCACCATGATCGCTCGCGATATGATTCACTCCTACCGCCAGCTTCCCCTCAATTTGTACCAGATTCAAACCAAGTTTCGGGATGAGATTCGTCCCCGGTTTGGCTTGATGCGAGGGCGTGAGTTCATCATGAAGGATGCCTACTCCTTTGATATTGACGAAGCGGGATTGAAGCAGGTTTACCAGAAAATGCACCAGGCATACTGCAACATTTTGCAGCGCTCCGGGTTAAAGTTCCGGGCGGTGGATGCGGATTCGGGGGCAATCGGCGGTTCCGGTTCCCAGGAATTTATGGTGCTGGCAGAAGCTGGGGAAGACGAAATTCTCTACACCGAGGATGGCAAATACTCCGCCAATGTGGAAAAAGCGGTTTCCCTGCCCCCTGATGCGGCAGCCTCACCCTTTAAAGGCTATGAGAAGCGGGAAACTCCGGGGACGGAGACGATTGAGAAAATGTGTGCTTTTCTCAAATGCTCTCCCACCGCTGTGGTGAAGAACGTCCTTTACCAGGCGGTCTATGACAATGGCAGGGTCGTGCTGGTGTTGGTCAGCATCCGGGGCGATCAGGATGTGAACGAGGTGAAGCTGCAAAATGAGTTGACCAAGCTGGCAGAGCAGTATGGCGGCAAAGCCCTGATTGGCCTGACGGTTCCCGATCAGGCAGCGCAGCAAAAGTGGGCAGCCAAACCCCTGCCGCTTGGCTACATAGCCCCTGATCTGGCGGATGATTACATCAAATCTGCAAAGCCCCAGCCTGTGGGCTATCACGCTGCGGAAACCATTGCTCCCAAGTTTCTCCGCCTGGTGGATCAGACCGCTGTAGACCTGAAGAATTTCGCCACAGGGTCCGATGAAGCAGGCTTTCACGTCGTTGGAGCCAACTGGGGGGAGCGGCTTCCATTGCCTCAGCGGGTGGTCGATGTGAGAAAGGCAAAGGCTGGCGATCGCGCCCTGCATGACCCGACGCAACTCTTAAAAACCGCCAGAGGAATTGAAATTGGGCACATTTTCCAGCTTGGCACCAAATACTCCAAAGCAATGGGAGCGACTTACACCAATGAGCAGGGCGAGGAAGTTCCCCTGGTGATGGGTTGCTATGGCGTCGGGGTTTCCCGCCTGGCTCAGGCAGCGGTGGAGCAGTCCTACGATCAGGATGGCATCATCTGGCCCGTCGCGATCGCCCCCTATCAGGCGATCGTCGTCATTCCCGACATTGCCAAAACCGATCAGGTCGCAGCCGCCGAAAAGCTATATGCCGAACTCACCCAGGCAGGCATTGAAACCCTTCTGGACGATCGCAACGAACGGGCAGGCGTCAAATTCAAAGACGCCGACCTGATCGGTATTCCCTTCCGGATTGTGACGGGAAAAGCACTCAAAGATGGCAAAGTCGAAGTGGTGAAGCGTGCTACCAAGGAATCTCAGGAGCTTCTGA
>JBAUTA010001428.1:0-3098 GCA_049581985.1 Kovacikia sp. | reverse complement strand
CATGCAGGGATCCTGTTTTGAGCAATTCAACTGGCTGGAACCCTCATTCCATCGTTCAGCGATTCAGTCATAAAACTCTCTGTCAGCTGTAATTTGAGTACAAATGTCCCATAATGAGAATTGCTGCCCCCCAGGATTGGGCATGGAATTTATCCGTATAAGTACTCCATGCAAGGTGACTATACAGAAAGTTTCCGTATATCTCCTAGTTTTATGAATAATATTTCCATGTAATATCCAAATAAGCGCATTATAGAAAAAATTGCGATCTCATGCTCGTTGATACTTACTGATTCTCCCTAAATTGGCTATAAGTATCTTGTTTCCTCGGCAGAACCATCAAAGTCCAAGTGCGCCAGAAAAGTGACTGGCTCGATGTGCTCCGTTACACCACAACAATCATTCTTCCCCCCCTCCCCCAACAACAACAAGCGTTCATCCCAATGCTGAATACTCTTACTTCTTTTGCTCGATACCTGCGACTGACGAACGTACTGCTAGCTATCGGCATGCTGCTGGTCGTGCTGGTGCTACCAGGGAGAGCGCAAACGTCCCCGGTCAACCTGGCCCCGCAGGGCACAATCATTACTGCGGGGCCCAACACAGGCAGCGGCGGCAACCCGAGCCCGGAAGTGATCCGCGATGGGGTGAAACCTGCGGTCGGGAGTACCAACTCACAGCAGCAGTACGACACCTTCAACATCAACAATCAAGCCGACGCCGCCACATATTTAATCAAAGCGGACTGGATCGGCTATCAGTTCACCACGCCCCAGACGTTTACGCAGGTGGTGTTCCAGGAAGGGATAGACTTTGACACCCAGGGCCAATACGATCAATACTACGGTGGTTGGTTCTCTGGGCCCCTGCAAGTGCAGGTCCTTCAGGGGGGCGTCTGGGTCGATGTGGGGGCCGTGGCAACACCGGCCTATCCTGGTGCCCCTGATTACGTTTCCTATAACACCTATACCCTGAATTTTCCGGCAACGACGGGTACCGCCATTCGCCTTTACGGTGTGCCGGGCGGTGGGTACGAGTTCATTTCTGTCGGTGAACTGGAAGTCTACGGCTACCCAAACACTACAACGGCTGGCAGCAGCCTGGTGAAAGTGAGTGGCGATTTCCAGGAAGGGGTGGTCGGTACCACCCTATCGCAGCCATTGACAGTCCAGGTTTACAACAATGGTGCCCCCGCCCAAGGGTTCCCGCTGAACTTCAGTGTCACCAGTGGTGGTGGTAGCCTCGGTGCCTTTACAGCAACCACCGATGCCAACGGTCAGGCCAGCATGAACTGGCAACTGGGACAGTCGGTTTATCCCCAGCCGCAGAGGGTCCAGGTGAGTGGCAATGGCCTGAACACGGTGACCTTTACGGGGCGCGGGACTGGCGTCACCAGGATTATGCCAATAGGCGATTCGATTACCCGGGGGTGTTGTTTGCCAAGCTATGACGGTTACCGTCGCCCTTTATGGTCTGCCCTAAATAACGCCGGGTACAGTGTCAATTTTGTGGGTAGCCTGAACGAAACCTACTTCCGGCTGCAACCAACTGATGATTACGACAGGGACCACGAAGGCCATAGTGGTTATCGGACCGATCAAGTCGTGACTCCACTCTCCGCCTTTTCACCCAACTCCACTCGATCCTCCCTCACGCCATTCGCCTCCACTACAGTCGCCCCTAGTCCACTCGCCGGTACTCAGACCGCTCAAGTCCTGGCTTCAGTCTCCTCTTGGGCGCAGAATGCTCAACCGGATGTTGCGCTTATTCACCTGGGAACCAATGATCTTAAACAAGGTGTGGGTGTCAGCACGGCAATCACTAACATCGGCCTGATCATCGATCGCTTGCGTGCGGTGAACCCTAACGTCAAGATTCTCTTGGCGAAAATACAGTACTCTGGAGCCAATGCTTTCAACCAGCAAATCGGCACGCTGGCGACCCAGAAGACCAGTGCCAATTCACCCGTGCTTGTGGTGGACCACACCGTTGGATGGAACGTCAATACAGACACCTACGACACCGTGCACCCCACTGCTGCTGGTGCCCAAAAGATGGCAAACAACTGGCTGAATGGGATCGCTTCTGTGCTCTCTCGCGTTGCGGTCACGGGGGTGAGTGTCAACCCAACCTCGGGCTCGGTTGCCATTGGCGCAACCACGCAACTAACGGCAACGGTGGCTCCAGCGAATGCGACCAATAAAAATGTCACCTGGTCGAGTTCCAATACCAGTGTTGCCACCGTCAGTGCAAGCGGTTTGGTTACTGGTGTGTCGGCAGGTTCAGCCACCATTACCGTGACAACTCAGGATGGCGGTTTCACCGCTACAAGCGCAATCACTGTTACTGCTGCTGCTTCAGGCGGTTCCTTAACCGGAACGGGCGCATCATCATCTGCCACGGTCAATTTAACTACAGATGGAACAACCGACTGGGCCCATTGGTCAGGTTATGACCATAAAGCATCAGGTGGAAGCCAAATCAGTAACTACACAGTAATTGGTAGTGGAACAGTCAATACGTATACCAATGACCTGCGTACCTTAACCTGGAGCGATGGAACCCCAACAGCCAGTGGTTCAAATAAAAATGGTATTTATATTGCGGGGACCAATAATGGTTTTCAAATTACAGCCCCAGCCGATTCAACCCAGCGCACGTTGAAAGTATATGTTGGCGGCTGGAACAGCGGAGGAACGCTTACTGCCCAGTTGTCGGATGGTTCAGCTGCAAACTATGTCAACACGGCTAATTCAAGCACCGGACAATACAATGCGGTCTACACCCTAACGTACAAGGCAGCGTCAGCACTCCAGACTATTTCGGTAAGATGGGTGCAAGCATCAGGCACTGGCAATGTTACCCTACAGGCAGCAACAATGCAGTGACCATCCACTAACCTAGTCACGAGACTACTGTTTATCTGACATAGAAATCAGTTCCTGTACCCTTTTAGAAGATTTATATCCCTGCAGCAATTCTCATTATGGGACATTTGTACTCAAATTACAGCTGACAGAGAGTTTTATGACTGAATCGCTGAACGATGGAATGAGGGTTCCAGCCAGTTGAATTGCTCAAAACAGGATCCCTGCATG
>JBAUTA010001427.1:0-1613 GCA_049581985.1 Kovacikia sp. | reverse complement strand
GGGATGGCTATTGGCTCAACCTCCCTTCCAGCGCTGCTTAATAGCAACTTTCACTTTTAATTACACCCGTTCGGGATAGTGACAATATTCACATCGAAAGTTGGCTCGTTGTCGAACAATTTCGTAGAGTGCCTTAGGGATGGGCATGGGCAGCTATGACGGCGTTGATATAGCTAAAAATTTCGTCCAGCTCGCCGATCGCCCCTAGCTCAAGGACTTCTTCGGGGGTGAGGGTGTCTGCTTTTTTGCGATCCAGCAGGGTTTGCATTCGATCGCCTAGGTCATCGGTGAATTTGAACAGGGTCAGGCGATCGATCTGCTGAACTTGAAGTCCTTTGGGAATTAAGGAAGAGGGTTTGAGGAGGGTGGTCATGATTGTCCTTAGGGGTTCTACTGAAATTGATGATCAATCTGAGGAAGAAGATTGGCCTGATAATTGGAGTTTTTGTGAACGTTGCATGGATCACATAGCTGGTTCCTAAACTTTTTGGGTTTAAGCTATCTCCTGTTCAAACTTTGGGTAAACGGTCTCCAAAATCCACTGGTGATGAATGGGTGTATGACGATGATGCTTCGCTGCCTTATCCACTAGCGATCGCAGTTAGGGTAGGCGATCGCTTTGCACCAAGAGTCCGCACCCACCCGATCAACCCTCTTCCTGGGCGGCTAGACGAACCGCCTCAACCTCAACCTTCAGTTGTTGAGCAATTTGCTCAACCGTCATCCCCGTTTTAAGCAACACCGGAACCGTGACAGCCAGCATCTCCGCTTCTCGCTCATGTCGCCCTTCTTCTTTCACTTCCCGATAAATCCGGGTTTCTTCAAACGTTATTCCCAACATAGATTCAACCTCTTCACGACTTAACTCAGCAAACTTGTAGACCGCGACCGTGGTGATTACATCAATTATGTCGTTTCTCGCCAGACTGCCCGTGTCTTCTCGATCGACCCGCTCCATCAACTGTTTAGCCTGCTCAACCGTTTGGGATTCCGGTGCGATGGTCAACTGCATCAAACTGACCCCAATGGGCTGCTGATTCGGGTCTCCCAGTTCATCCAGATAAAACCGCTGCACCTGGGGGCCATCCAAAAGGGAACGGTGAATCGTCGTATTGTCTGGCTCCATGCTGCGAGATGGAAAAATCACCACCCCATACCAATCATCGTAAAGCGTTGGATTGCGACGGAGATACAGCAAAGATTCGGAGAAAAAGCGGTGATACAGCAGCTCGTCCGGCTGAAACTGAAATTCGGCAAAATAGACTACCCTCGGCGATGCATCCTCTGGCGGCAAAAATACCCCATCGATCCGAAAGGTCGGCTCCTTCACCTCAATGGATTCAAAGCGATACCCCCGTGCCTGTTCCGGCGGTTGTTCCAACAACGCGAACAGCAGACTGGGAAAACGCTTAAAGATTTGATAGAAAATGGCGTCTCGTCTCACAAGGACTATTCTAAAAACTCCTTAATTCTTTAATATCGTAATTCTGTAATTCTACATTTACTGATTTCTGTAATATTGTTCTAACAGCGATCGCAGCATATTCGCCATCGGCACCCCTTCCACCACCGCCCTGGTCTTAATGGCCTTGTGTAAATCTTCTGAGATATCC
>JBAUTA010001426.1:0-2004 GCA_049581985.1 Kovacikia sp. | reverse complement strand
GGGTTGGGGGTTGGGTCCAGGTTGCAAAATTTAGTGGTTGCAACCCTGGTAGACCAAAACGAAAGTTTTGGAAGGGGGTAAAGGGGGAAACCCCCTTTTGGGGGCGAAGCCCCACTCCCCCATAGTGCAAAATTTATGATTTGCAACCCTAGTAATGGAAGGGAACCGTCGCTAAAGGAAGCAAGACCAGGAATAACCAGGTCCAAACCCACACTTTTGAGGGTTGAAGGAGTTCGGATTCGGATAACAATACTTCAATTCGCTCTTCCAGTCGGGTTTGAGGAGCTGCGTTGCCAAATGCTGCACAGAAATCATCAGCACAGAGTTCTGGAGCGGTGACCATTTGCAGAAGTGATTCAGCCAGCAACAGCCGATCGACCTTTTGTGCTGCCCAGCAATCTGCCCGATGCTCCCGTAAAAGCAGCAACTCCTGCCAGAGAAGTTCTGTTTGGGGTAGCCAGGCTGTAATCCGCCGCAGCCAGCCCATCCAGAAAAACCAGAAGGTATCCTGGTAATGCCGATGGGCTTGTTCGTGGGTCAGGACTGCTTCCAAATGCTCCCCATCAAAGGTATCTAAAAGCCCCTGACTGACAACTAGTTCTGGCTTCCAGAAGCCAATCTGAGCAATGAAAGGAATTGCAGTGGGCAACAAACGAGCAGATTTGGATTGCAACTCAAATCGGGTATAGGAACGAACTCGCCGCAGGGAATGCGATCCATCGGCAACTAACTTCACGGCCACAATCACCGTCAGGCTCAGGAATCCGATCGCGAATAAATAGCTGAACCAGCCTTCCCACCAGCGCACCATTTGCCCGCTGGGGCCCATAAATATCAAAGCGATCGCGGTCATCAGCAACAGCAGGGGTGAAAACAGAAATTGCCCCAGCGATCGCCGCCAGCGCTCTTGCCAGGTTCCAGAGGTTTGACCGGGTTTTAGCCTCAAACCCAGAGCCAGACTCAGCGCTAACAGTAAAATAGTCAAATGCATTACTGTTCCTCCCTGGCTTTGCGAATGGCGCGTAAACGTTGGGCAATTGCATCTAACTGCTCTACGCTTGCCTGATCTAAACTATCGGCAAACGCAGCTACCACATCCGGATTGCCCACCGCCAAAAACTGATTCAACTGTTCATAGGCCCGCAGTGCTTGTGCCTGCTCCCGCGAAATCAACGGTTTCCAAAAGTAGGTTCTTCCCTGTTTGTCACAGGTCAGCCAGCCTTTCTGAGTCAGGCGTTGCAAAACAGTGGTGACAGAGGTATAGGCCAATTCCCGCTCTGGATCGGACAGAATCCGCTCATGCACATCCTTGACGGTAACGGTCTGCAATTCCCAGACAATATGCAGGATCTCGGTTTCCAGGGGACCCAGAGATAGTTGTTTCGGACGGTAGTTAGGCAAAAAAGCCATTGCGATCGCAGTGTAAATCTTTCAGATTGGATCTTTCATCTATAGCTTACAGCCATTCGGGAAAGCCAAGGAAGTTAGAAAGCTGGCTCCTCTCTCTCCCCCTACTTTTCAAGGTCTGACCATTCCCATCGAAGTCGATGCCGAAGCCTGACTTCTGCCGCATTTCCCCAAGTTCGACAGCCTGTCTTTTGACTCGGAAAAACTGCTCGATCGAGAATAGAACTGTTATTTCAACGTTATGCGATAAAAGATCCTTCATGAGAACTATTCTGTCTGTTATCACCGTCGCAGTTGCCCTCTTCACCTTTGCATTTAGCCGTCCGGCCCTGGCGGCAGATCTTGCTTTGGGTGCAAAGGTTTTTAATGCCAACTGTGCTGCCTGTCATGCTGGGGGCGGAAATTTAGTGCAAGCCAATAAAAACCTCAAAGCAGATACTCTAAAGCAATTTGGGATGGACTCTACCGATGCCATCATTGCTCAAGTCACCAAGGGCAAAAATGCGATGCCTTCCTTCAAGGGTCGGTTGACGGATGATCAAATTGAATCCGTTGCCGCTTATGTTTTGGCTCAATCCTCTAAGGGGTGGAAGTAGG
>JBAUTA010001425.1:0-4479 GCA_049581985.1 Kovacikia sp. | reverse complement strand
GTCGTTGTCTTCCGCTCGTTATATTAGAGAATGGCGCACGGAATTGAAACATCAACTCTATCTATAGCAGTTCTAGATCAGGTGTGAGTTTGAGAGGCTTTGTGAGCCAGGATTCCAGTGGAATCCTGGCTCACAATCCAAATAGGATCGCTATAGCCGTAGCCCTATGAGTTAGGACAGGGTGCCGGGGGTTCACCCCTGGCTGGGGGCAACGCCCCCATTCCTCCTTGAATCCTATGTCCTAATCAAACTGGCGATAGCTGTCAAAAGACTTTTGGTCATCAGCTTTCTTGATCATCGCCAGTTCTCCGGAACAGAGCGCAATCAGATTTGCGATACTAGGATCTGGTCCTATTTATTTCTATACATGTTTATCCTCGATATCACTCTCAAAAATACTCCCGTCACCCTCTCCGTTCAACGTAAGACGGGAGAAGATGCGGAAGCCCTTTATCAGCAAGTCATCGAAGCGATCGGTTCCGGTAGCAGTAAGGTAATCGAGCTGATCTGTGAACACCAACCCGGTAAAAAAATCAGCATTCTGAGCAGCGAAATTTCTGCCGTCCAGATTTCTGAAAAGTCTGGTTCAGCAACCTCCTCCGGCAGACCACCCGGTTTTGTTGCGCTGGTCCAATGACATCCTCCCTTCCCGCCATTGATGCACCTGCCATTCAGGTTCAGGATCTCTGCTTTGGGTGGCAAAAGCAGAGCATTGTGTTGGACGCCTGTAGCCTCGCTGTTCCCAAGGGCGAGTTTTGGATGCTGCTGGGGACCAATGGCAGTGGTAAGTCAACCCTGCTAAAACTCCTTGCAGGATTGTTGCGTCCCCAATCTGGATCGATCCACATTCTGCCACCGATCGGGTTTGTTTTCCAAAATCCCGATCACCAGTTGGTCATGCCAACCGTTGGCGCAGATGTCGCGTTTGGCCTGGTCGAAGAAAAGCTGCCGCTACGACAGGTGCGCGAGCGAGTCGAGGAGGCATTGGACGCCGTAAGCTTACTACTGCTCAAACGGCGTCCGATTTACGCCCTCAGTGGCGGTCAAAAGCAACGAGTGGCGATCGCAGGGGCGATCGCCCGTCACTGTGAAGTGCTCCTCCTGGACGAGCCAACCGCCCTGTTAGACCCCGACAGCCAGCTGGATCTGGTTGCCCAGGTTCAACGTCTAGTCAAGAGCCGGGGATTAACCGCCCTCTGGGTCACCCATCGCCTGGGGGAGCTGGATTATTGCGACGGTGCATTCCTGCTAGAACAGGGCAAGGTCGTTGACCAGGGTGATCCCCAACGGTTAAAGCAACGATTGATGCAAACGCCAGTTTGAAGCAGGCAGGCGTCAGCATGTTCGATCAGCAAGACTTATCAATCACCTCCAAAAAATGAAAAATGGAAGCGCTATCCATTCATTTTTTGCCCAGCTCACCTAACTGTAAATTTTTTTAACAATCCTGTCTGAGAGTTTTTCCAGACTCGTTTTAGGTTGTGGAAAACCGCTATATTTTCTGTGGAAAACTTTGGGGAAAACCTGTAAAGAACTGGTATGAGATCGTGGATAAGTCAAGTAAGTATAAATACTCTGTGAATAAACCCCTATCTTTTCCACAGGTTTTCCACAGGTTTAGAGATCTCTCAAAAGCATTAACCAAGGTTACTCCACAACCTTTTCCACATTTTCCACAGCCCCTACTACTACTGTTTAAATAAGAATTACTTAAGTAGAGATCGATCCGGAGGCTTTGGTCAAACCCACAAAAAGTTAGGGTAGTTAGATCAAAATAAGGGTGCTACTATACCCAAACGTCAGCCTACGACACTATCCCTAGCGCTTCAGCATCTCCATCAGCCCAATACCCCACCACTCCTAAGTCCCAGAAACCCGCTCTGCCCACAAAATTTTCTCTCATCAAAGGTCGAATCACTATGAAACTGGTTTGTAGCCAAAGCAGCCTCAGCAGCAATCTTTCTCTGGTTAGTCGTGCGGTTTCTTCTCGCCCCAGCCATCCTGTCCTGGCGAATGTTTTACTCGTTGCTGACGAAGCTGCGCAGCAGGTCAAGTTGAGTGCTTTTGACCTCAGCCTTGGCATTCAAACCAGCTTTCCGGCAGAGGTAGAGGTGGGTGGTAAACTGACGCTGCCAGCCAAACTACTGAACGATATTGTCTCCCGGTTGCCAGACGGAGACCTGACCCTGGATGACGGGATTGATGGCGAACCTGAACCAGATGCCCACTATTTGATGACCTTAATTTGTGCGTCGGGTCGTTATCAGGTGCGTGGCATGGGAGCCGAGGAATTTCCGGAACTGCCCATTGTAGACAATGGCGAGGTGACCCATCTGCCCGTAGAAAGTTTGATTGAGGGGTTACGGGGGACGCTGTTTTCATCCAGTGGTGACGAAACCAAACAGGTTTTGACAGGCGTTCACGTGACCATTCAACCTGATGGCTTGGAGTTTGCGGCAACCGATGGACACCGGCTGTCTGTAGTCCAGACCATTAATTCTAAGGAAGGGGAGGAAGGTCCGGAATCCGTTCAAGGCAAAGCCAAAGAGGGGGCGATCGGGGATGGGAATGAGTGGGATGTCACTATTCCAGCCAAGGCGCTGCAAGAACTGACCAAAATGCTAGAACGACAAACAGGAAGCTCGGTGGCGGTGCAGCTTGACCATAGTCAGGTTGTATTTGAATGGGCTGATCAGCGCCTCACCAGTCGTCTCCTGGAAGGGCAGTATCCCAATTACCGCCAACTGGTGCCCCGTCAATTTACCCGCCAGTTAACCATGGAGCGGCGGTTGGTTTTGGGAGCGCTGGAGCGAATTGCAGTGCTGGCAGACCAGAAAAACAACATCGTCAAACTGAGCATGGATAGTGTGAATCAGCAGCTGACGCTTTCGGTGGATGCTCAGGATGTGGGCAGTGGTAAGGAAACCATCCCGGCGCAAATCTCAGGGGATGACCTGGATATTGCCTTTAATGTGAAGTACCTGATGGAAGGGCTGAAGGTGCTCACCACATCAGAGGTACAGATGCAGTTGAATACGGCAACCAGTCCGGCGATCGTCACCCCGCTAGGAGGCGTAAAGATGACCTATCTGGTTATGCCTGTCCAGATCCGTAGTTAAATCTAATACCAATTTAATTAGAAATTGGCATAAGAACACCAGCTTATTATTTGAGATCTAACTATTTGAGATCTAATAATCCGGTCTCTTTTAGTTTGGGGTTAAAGCGGATTTCTTCCTGAACGCCACGGGCTTTAAGGACTTCCAGGACTTCAGCTTCGACTCGACGGGCAGCTTGTTTAAGGACTTTGATTTGGGCTAATTCGTCAATGGCTGAAGCGTAGTTGCTCTGCTCCTCGGCAGTCATGGCTGCTTTCACGTCGATCGCATGGTTCCACTTGCGCTCATCCGCTCCGTTCCCCGATGGCACCGATCCATTTTCCCTAATCCAGGCATCGCGGATTTCTTCCAAAAGGGTGCGGCTGGGGCGATCTATAGTTTGGGCTTTTAGCCAATAGCAAGCTTCGGGTTGACGCACCAGGTGTTGCTTCAGGCTGAGGGAAATGTCACGGGAGTAGCCGATATATTGCAGAGTATGGGCCTGATCAAAAATTGCATACACACCGACCTTTCCCTGAAACTGTTCAGGAAGCTGGCCGCGATCGTCAATATAGGGAACAAATTCCAGGCTAGAGAGGGAAGGAGAGGTCATGAAGGGAAGGGGAATGAGGGACGACGAAAGGATGGGAGAGTGGGAGGGTGGGGGTTAGCAAGGGGAAATAGGGCGTCCCTTCATCCTTGATTGCTTACACCGCTTCCCTTAGCCCTCATGCCTTTTGCGATAAATGGCACACAGTCGGCTGGGCTTAAAAATTTTGGCTTTGAACATGAAGTTGGGTGGGACGTTGATAATTGCATGGTCTTTGGAAGCATAATATTGCTCGAATTCAGCTGGCATCCCTTTGGGAGTTGAGGTGCTGTAGGGAACAGGCTGAAAGAGCAGTTCAGTAAATTCAACCTTTGGACATTGCAATTGTTGGGCAACTTGTTGTAAGAAGGCTTCACTCTTGAGCAGATCAAATAAGGTTGATTCTGCTTCTGGTTCAAGCGTAAAGTCGCCATCAAAGTCATCAATAATCCTGAGCGGCATTAAAAAATTGGGTGTGAGAAACTAAGCATTAGGATCGTATCCCTTTCTGGAACCGCTTTTGCCCAAAATTAAGGGGAGTTGGAAAAAGCGCTTTTGGATGAGCGTTTTTGGATGAAGGCGGCAGGGGGCAGAGGGCGATCGGAGAAAGTTAAAGGATGACGCAGTCAGGGAGAAAACATTTCTTTACTCTTTTGTCTTTACCTCTTCCTTCCTTCTTCCCTTTTATGACCTACGGTGTGTGTATACATATCTTGTCTTAAACCCAATCCTCTGCTGGGGGACTTCCCCCCGGCCCCCCGCAATGTGGAGTCCTAACTCCCCACCCCACCC
>JBAUTA010001424.1:0-2094 GCA_049581985.1 Kovacikia sp. | reverse complement strand
CATGAGGAGTGCTCGTATCTTGTAAATGTGAGTGTTGCTCATGTCCTAGCACGCTCGATTCTAGCTTCTGGTTCAGAGGAGTCTCCAGAGATGAGTTCTCTTTGTGCAGTGCAATGTGGCTACGTTGGTTTTCGGTTTCTGCGGTACAAGTGCTCTCCCTGGTTGATTCTGGCGATCGCGCCATTCCAATTATGTTTGGCATCTGATGTGCAACGCACTCACACCCAGATTCGCTGGATGAGGGCGATCGCCCGGATTGATTTTGTCAGCGTTTATGGGTTGCTTCATGACCTGCTCTGGTAGAAGCCTCTGACTGGGTTTGATCGTTTGCAATTTATCAACGTTTGAATTTTTGGAGTGATTCCTCATGCAACTCATTAATTCCGCTACGTCCAACGCTTCTGTGAACGCTCCTGTGCAAAAACAGACGCAAAATCCAATCGTTCAAGGGTTTAAGTCAATTCTGTCAAAGCTGCTGCTTGTTAAATCTTCGGTATCGATGTTATTTGGAGACAATAGCCTGCAAACGGTCGGCGAACTGACCTACGGTTTGTTGGACACTCCCTCCTACGATTTAGTGGCTCAACACTTAAAACAGGATCCGGCCAGTGCGGCACTGATTCGCGATCGCTACATTCCCCCTGCCCATGACCTCGATAAACTCCTCACCTTGCCCCAGGATTCTCTGGGCTACATATACGCCGCTGCCATGAAGAAAACAGGCTTTGACCCGAACCTTCACAAAGGGATGGTAGCGGAGTCGGATGCCCACTATGTGGAACTGCGGTTAAGCCAAACCCATGACCTCTGGCATATCGTGACCGGGTTTGACACATCGCCCATTGGTGAAATTGGTTTGCAGGCATTTCACCTGCCTCAGTTTGCCTATCCTCTAGCAACCATGCTGGTGGCCAATAGTTTGATGTCGATGACCTTGCTGTCACCAGAACACTTGCCTCAATTAATCGAGGCGATCGCCCAGGGGTTGCAGATGGGCAAAACGGCTAAATCCTTGTTTGCCCAAAAGTGGGAAGAAGGCTGGGAAAAGCCGCTGACCCAGTGGCAGGCAGAGTTGAATATTCAGCCGATCGTCAACTCGTAATCATTCGCCCTCACCCTAAATCCCTCTCCCAGAGCGGGAGAGGGACTTCTAATCAATACGATCGTCATTCCATTACTTGCTGCCCAGGCCAACGGGAGTTATGAACATTCAACTGACATCGAAACCCAACCATCGTAAGGTCTTCACCACGGTAACGATCGCCGCCCTTACATCCGGGGCGATCGCCTATTACGGCATTGCTCAACTGCGATTGTTTGAACAGCCTCCAGTCGTTCCCACTACGCCCGTTCCCGCACGGATTACAGCCCTGGGGCGATTGGAACCTGAAAAAGAAGTGATTAAACTTTCGGTTCCTGCCACGATGAATAACGATCGCATTGCCCAACTTCTGGTGCAACGGGGCGATCGGGTCAAAGCCGGACAGGTGATTGCCATTCTGGATTCCCACGATCGCCTGCAGCAAGCCCTGCTGGAAGCGAAAGAACAGGTGCAAGTGGCGCAGTCCAGACTGGCACAGGTGCGGGCCGGGGCCAAAACGGGTGAAATCGCGGCCCAGCAGGCAGAGATGGTGCGCCTCCAGGCAGAGTTGCAGGGCGAGCGGCTGACCCGCAATGCCGAAATTGTTCGCCGCCGATCGGAAGTCAACAACGCGAATGTAGAGTATCGCCGCTATCAACTGCTGGCGCAGGAAGGAGCGATTTCTGCTTCCTTGTTTGACCAGAAGCGGCTGGCTCTGGAAACGGCTCAAGCCCAACTCCAGGAAGCGCAGTCGAACCAAAATCTACGAGCAGACTCGATCCAGGCGCAAATGCGGCAGGCAGAGGCAAGGCTGAACCAAATTGCCGAAGTGCGTCCGGTAGATGTGCAGGCCGCGCAAACGGATGTGAACCGGGCGATCGCGGCGGTTAAGCGAAGCCAGGCTGAGTTAAATCAAGCCGTGGTGCGATCGTCCGTGGCCAGTCGAATTTTAGAAATTTATGCCAAAACGGGAGAAATGGTGGGCGATCGCGGCATTGCAGACCTGGGGCAAA
>JBAUTA010001423.1:0-2589 GCA_049581985.1 Kovacikia sp. | reverse complement strand
CTTTCCCTGGATCTTTCTCTTGGAGCTTCAGCATGGCTCCGGGGAGGAAATTCTTTTAGATTAACCCTTGCAGAAAGTGGAATGAATGATTAAATGAAAGGAGCGAGACAGCCGAGTCTTAGGAGGTGTCTGCGCTTGTGGTTGGGACAGTAGCTGCTTTCTAAAGTCTTATGGCTGCAGTCTTATGGCTGCCGATCTGGCACTAGAGTCCTGATCTGGGGTCTAGAGGGATGAATAGAGCTTAAAGTAGGGAGTTTTATTAAAGCAGGCAGTCCTATTAAAATAGGCGTCCTGATTAACTGCAACCTGATTAACTGTAAGAAGTAAGGAGTGGGGGCGCAACTTAGGGGCTAACTTATATACTCAACAGTGCAGGAATTGAGAAACCTGGATGACTAGTAGTATCGTGTCAGTTTCGCAAACAGAGTTAGCTCAACGACGGCAAAAGCTACGTTATCGCCGCCGAGTGCGATCGCTTCAGACAGTCTGGAGAGTTTTAGCTGTGAGTGGGTTGGCAGGGGGATTGGTATGGGTTGCAACGCTGCCAGCCTGGGTGATTCGCCGTCCAGATCAGGTCACTATTGAGGGTAATCATTACCTTTCAAGCCAAACAATTCGAGCGCTGTTGCCCATTCCCTATCCCCAATCATTGCTGCGAATCGAGCCGCAATCCATTCAGCGAGAGCTTCAATCTAAAGCACCGATCGCGACTGTGACCGTGGGGCGTCGGTTGATTCCGCCAGGCTTAGTTGTGCAGGTTCAGGAACGGTATCCGGTGGCGATCGCCCTGTCTGTGGCAACCAACAATCCCAATTTTTATCAAACCAATGCGAGAACCCAGGCCGGTTCCCTCAAGGCAGGGCTACTGGATGAAGCTGGGGTTTGGATCCCGATCGAAGTCTATACGTCCTTAAATCAAGCCTTGAAATTGCCTGAGCTAAAAGTCATCGGTAATTTAGAGCTATATCGCCCCTACTGGTCAAAGCTATATCGTGAGGTTACGCAAAGTCCAGTTAAGATTACCGAGGTTCACTGGCAGGATCCTGCCAATCTTATTCTTAGAACTGAATTGGGGATCGTTCACTTTGGTCCCTACAGTTCCCAATTTACCTATCAGCTCAGTATGTTGGACCGAATGCGGAAGCTTTCAGCCGATTCAAGCTTCAGTCAAATTGCCTACATCGACTTACGGAACCCTGATTCTCCAATCGTTCAAATGGTTAAATCTAAAGACCTTGTAAAATCGAGTACTCCTTAGCTTTCAAGGTATGAGAACATGAGTAGCTAATCATCTATATCTAGCGTTGGTTTTTCGAATGACTTAGCCTATAGTTGACAAGGTCTAGAGGTAGAAGGCTGTTATAAGCATTGCAATTTCACTGTCACTTATTAGTAAATCGGCTCCTATTCCAATGGCACTTAATAATAATTTAGAGCGCAACCACGACGGCTCCCACTCTGAAGGGCAATCTGATTTCTCATCGGCGACGAATGCTTCTTACCGATTGGGTAACTCCGGACTAAACTTAAATCAATCTTCTAACGCGAAGGGTCTATCCGGGGAAGAATCAAGGAGTGGTGAAATCGTGCCAGGTAGTGTAGCCAAGATCAAAGTCATTGGGGTCGGTGGTGGCGGTGGGAATGCGGTCAATCGCATGGTTGCCAGTGATGTCTCAGGAATTGAGTTCTGGTCAATTAATACGGATGCCCAGGCATTGACCCAATCAGCAGCCTCCCATTGCTTGCAGATGGGACAAAAGTTAACACGAGGATTAGGCGCAGGCGGGAATCCTGCGATCGGGCAGAAGGCAGCCGAAGAATCCCGCGATGAGATCGCAGCGGCGCTAGAAAATTCTGATCTGGTATTCATCACCGCTGGGATGGGGGGAGGCACCGGAACCGGAGCAGCTCCGATCGTCGCAGAGGTGGCGAAGGAAGTCGGGGCACTAACGGTGGGTGTTGTCACCCGTCCTTTCACGTTTGAAGGACGGCGTCGAACCTCGCAGGCAGAGGAAGGGATTGCGGCATTACAAAGCCGGGTTGACACATTAATTATCATCCCAAACGACAAGCTGTTGTCGGTGATCTCTGAGCAAACACCGGTTCAAGAAGCGTTTCGGGTGGCAGACGATATTCTGCGGCAGGGAGTGCAGGGAATTTCAGATATCATTACAATTCCCGGATTGGTGAACGTAGATTTTGCCGATGTGCGGGCTGTGATGGCAGATGCTGGCTCGGCACTGATGGGCATTGGGATTGGTTCTGGCAAATCCAGGGCGAGGGAAGCGGCGATCGCCTCCATTTCTTCGCCGTTGCTAGAGTCTTCGATCGAAGGAGCCAGGGGCGTCGTTTTCAACATCACAGGGGGAACTGACCTGACCCTGCATGAGGTCAACGCTGCGGCTGAAATCATTTACGAAGTCGTTGATCCCGAAGCGAATATTATTTTTGGGGCTGTAATCGACGAGCGGATGCAGGGCGAAATCCGGATTACCGTAATCGCAACCGGATTTACAGGGGATACTCGACCTCCAGTGCTACCTAAGCCAACAGCAGTAAGGCGTCCCGTTGCCCCCCCCTCCGTTGGTC
>JBAUTA010001422.1:0-5417 GCA_049581985.1 Kovacikia sp. | reverse complement strand
AGGTACATGAGGGTGCCCCATGCCTATCCAGCCGATCGCACCATATTTAACGCAACGGCCTCCGCCACCTTGATGCCATCAATCCCTGCCGAAAGAATGCCACCTGCGTAACCAGCCCCCTCACCAGCGGGATAAAGACCATTTGTATTCAGGCTTTGGTAATCCTCTTTACGTTTAATCCGAATGGGTGATGAGGTGCGCGTTTCCACCCCCGTCAACACCGCATCGGGCATGGCAAAGCCGTGGATCTGTTGGTCAAAAGCGGGCAAGGCTTCGCGAATGGCTGCGATCGCATAGTCAGGCAGGCTCGGACTCAGGTCACCTAAACGCACCCCCGGTGCATAGGATGGCAACACACTGCCAAAGGCATGGGAGGGGCGATCGGCCAAAAAGTCTCCCACCAGTTGTCCGGGGGCGTCGTAGGTGCCGCCACCCAGTTCAAACGCTTTTTCTTCCAGGCGACGCTGCAAGGCAATCCCAGCCAGGGGATGGCCTGGATAGTCGGCGGGCGTAATACCTACCACGATCGCGCTGTTGGCATTGCGCTCATTACGCGAGTATTGGCTCATGCCATTGGTGACAACTCGCCCCGGTTCTGATGCGGCGGCGACCACCAACCCACCGGGACACATGCAAAAGCTATAGACAGAACGCCCGTTTTGACAGTGATGCACCAGCTTGTAATCGGCAGCCCCCAAGAGTTTGTGCCCGGCTTGCTCACCAAAGCGACAGCGATCGATCAGGGTTTGGGGATGTTCCACCCGAAAACCGATGGAAAAGGGTTTGGGTTCAATGTAAACCCCGCGATCGAACAGCATTTGAAACGTATCGCGGGCGCTATGACCGACGGCCAGCACCACATGGTTGCTAGCAATGGTTTCACCGCTGGCAAGGGTAACGCCCTGCACCTGGCCTTTCTCAATCTGGATATCTGTCACACGACTTTGAAAGCGGATTTCGCCGCCGAGGGCTTCAATTCTGGCGCGCAGACTCTGGACGATGCCCACCAGTTTAAACGTGCCAATGTGGGGTTTGTTGACGTAAAGAATTTCTGGGGACGCTCCAGAATTAACCAGTTCGTTCAGCACCTTGCGCCCATAATGGTTAGAATCTCGCACCTGGCTATAAAGCTTGCCATCCGAAAACGTACCTGCGCCGCCTTCGCCAAACTGGGCGTTCGATTCTGGGTTCAGCGTGTCTTTCTTTTTCCAAAAGGCAAAGGTGTCTACGGTGCGATCACGTACGGCCTTGCCCCGCTCCAGTAAGATCGGGCGAAACCCCATTTGGGCCAACAGCAACCCTGCAAACATGCCGCACGGCCCTGTGCCGATAATAAGAGGACGGTTGGTGAGGTTGTCAGGAGCCTGGGCCACCAGGTGATAGCTCATATCTGGCGTCGGCATCACGTGGGGATCTTTTTTCAGCCGCTGCAGCAGACGCTTTTCCTGGGTCGTTTCCACATCCAGAATGTAAACAAGGGTAATCTCCCCCTTCTTGCGGGCATCATGGCTGCGCTTGAAGATCGTGTAGCGAATCAGTGCTTCTGGGACAATTTGTAGTTTTTTGAGGATAGCGGCCTCGATCGCCGCTTCAGGATGGTCCAGAGGCAACTTAATTTCAGTGAGTCGTAACATACTTAGAAAATGAAAAACAGCCTTTTTGTTTGATGCATCACCGTTGATCCATCAATACAGTTCATATTTCATTAACTGGCAGGGTAATGTTCCATTGTAAACCGCAAACCGTTGGGAGGATTTCAGCCCGATCGCCTGCGAAAGTTCCTTATTAGCACTCAGCACAAAGGCCGTCCAGCCTTTAAATTGTTGCTTCAGCACATCGCCCAATTGTTTGTAGAACGCCCCTAAATCGCTGTCTCGCCCTAACCGTTCGCCGTAGGGAGGATTGCAGAACAAAACGCCGCTATCGGTGGGCGCAACCACATCCTTAAGCTCAATTTGAGCCAGATAAATATGGTTGAGGACGCCACAGTTGGTCGCATTGACGATCGCCTGCTGAATCACCGCTGCATCGCGATCGCTCCCCCAAATCGGGGCGGGAATGCTGTCTCGTTGACTTTTCTCGGCCTCTTGAATCAGCTGTTCTAGCAGCGGCAGGTCAGCGTCCAGCCAGGTTTCAAATCCAAAACCCTCGCGAAATAGTCCCGGAGCAATGTTAAGCGCTTTCAAACTTGCTTCCAGGGGTAACGTGCCAGAACCACACAGGGGATCGTAAAACATCTGCTCTGGTTGCCAACCCGACAGTTGAATCAGCGCTGCCGCTAGCGATTCCTTTAGGGGCGCGGCACCCACCGCAGGACGATAGCCTCGACGGTGTAAACTCTGCCCAGAGCTATCAAGGCTGACCGTACAGACATCGCGATTGATATGGACACTGATCTGCACATCCGGTGAGTGCAACTCCACATCGGAGCGATCGCCCAGAAGTTCTTGCTGCTGCTGGACGATCGCCCTTTTGACCTGAAGCGCCGTGAAGTGGGTATGGTTAAGCTGCTCACTTTTGCCTGTGGCATTGACTGCTAAGGTCAGGTCGGGAGTGAGATAGAGGGGCCAGTCGATCGTCTGGATGCCACGATAGAGATCCTCTGCGTCCTGGCAGGGAAACTCATGCAGCTTCATTAAAATGCGGAACGGCAATCTTGCCCAGAGATTGACCTGGTAGAGCAAGGCCCGATCGCCCGCAAAGGCAACGCCACAAAACCCTGGTTCCACAGCATGGGCACCCAGTTGCTCTAACTCCTGCGCTGCCAGTGCCTCCAACCCGCGAGCCACTGTTGCGAAATACTGATTCATTCATGCGGCTCATAACTGCAAGGCACCGTGAAGTCCACCCGCCCGTCATGATTATACCAATTTAAAAAATGAAGGTTGCAGATGGGGGTGTGGGGAAGAACCTGGGAGCAGTTCAAGCACCTGCAACAAGGCTTTGAGAACACCCGTGGGGTCAGGCTGTTTTATTACAATGGACGATCGAGATGCTGATGCCCGGTGAAGCCCACGAGTTGTTCAAAAGCATCATTGGCTTTCTGATTGAAACATTTCTGTTTCATCGTGCGATCGAATTCAAGCCCACCGGATCAATGATTCAAGCAAAAGAAGGAATTGCTTCTGCGGAGGCTGATGAATCCTACGAAATTGCAGGCTGTGACATCCTCCCCAGGTTTAGAACGTGGGGAGGATTCACGCACTTCCAGGGGGCTGACTGGGCTTCAGTTGAATCACCAGAGGGTAGTCCGGCACATTCAAGGTAATTTGAGTCGGGGTTGCATACTGGCCGGTAGAAGTCAGGGATTGATTGGGGAGGAAGGTTGTCGCTTGCGCGATCGGGGTTGCCAGATTTAACGTCACCGATTTATTGACCGTCTGATCGGTG
The DNA here is from genome assembly GCA_049581985.1 of Kovacikia sp. Lineage (GTDB taxonomy): Bacteria > Cyanobacteriota > Cyanobacteriia > Leptolyngbyales > Leptolyngbyaceae > Kovacikia. The sequence goes on along the minus strand of JBAUTA010001422.1, from coordinate 2,027 downwards.
CTGGGCACGCCCTGCCAGAGAACTAAGTAGAAGTCACCATTGCTTTTCTGGAGAAGCGTATGGTCAACATTTTGAGCGTTACTGAGGGAATAGTTAAGCGCTCCAGGAGTGAAGGTTGCTGAAGTTGTGGATGGATCGTTGAGCAGGCTAATCAGATTTTTCAGGGCTGTGAAAGCGGGCTTGGGGGAACCATCAGCGCGCAGCAGGCCATAGTTATCTTCCCCATTGGTGGAGTTTGATCGTTCGTCAATCAGCTCATAGGAAAAGGTACGCGTGATGCCCTGGTTATAGTTTTCCAGGAATAGCCTGGGCATATATTTACCCTGTACTGTTTCAGAAACAGAGCGGTTAGAACTGGGAACGTTGGTGAAGTAACCCGTCTCAGTTGCAATCAGGGGGCGCGTGCCAAATGGTTTGGAGCGGTTGACAATATCTTGCACCAGATTGGCATCCTCCGGGTTCTTAGGATTGGTGTAGGGATGCAGGTTGCCATAATCGACCCACTGACTCAAGTCGCCCACTAATGTGCTGGAATCAGGGTAGACAAAGGAGGGGCCAATAATTCCAACCGCCTGGGTAGCCGGGTCGTTTTTAAGCGCGGTGTAAGTATCCTGGGTAAAGCTCCGCAGGTAGGAGACCCAGTTGGTGTTGGTTACGCTCTGACCGTTGTAGGAGTAGCCAGTGGGGTAGATAATATCGAATTCATTCAAAATTTCGACCGCTTCTACCGCATTCGGGAGCTTATTTTTAAGCAGGTTAACGATCGTGTATCCAGGCGGTTTAATGTTGTAGGACGGGGTAGGGCCAACGCCAATATTAGGGTCAATCACAAGCGTTGTTTTGATGCCGCTGGCTGCTAACGCATTGATATTGCGAATCCAGGTTAGATCGCTGCCGCCATCCCGAATATGATGAATGCCCAGTTCCCGTAACCGCTGTGCAATCAGCGAGAAGTTGCCGTAAGCAGTATCGTAGTAGCGCAGATGGGTGTTGACGCCGATCGAATCAACGAACGAATATGCGGTTTTGGCGGTTTCGCCCACAACTGACGCGGCAAAGAGCTGACTTTGGGGAATAATTTGCTTGGCTTGACTGGGGCTAGACCAGGATAGGGTAGAAACGCCCCCCCCTCCATTGTCGTAATACTCTAGCTTGAGGTCATATTTCTGACCCGCCATTAGCCTAATGGTATTGCTATTTTCCGTGACTCCGTGGGGAGTCCAGTTATTAACTAGTAGTTGTCCATTAACCCAGAGCCTCACGCCATCATCGGAAGTGGTGTAGAAGGTGTAGGTTTCAGAATAGGCCGGTTGAATTTGCCCGCTCCAGCGAACGGAGAAGTTATCTATCGGAAGCACCGTGGGTTCAGGAGAAGCCGCTCCCCAATTAAAGTTAACGGTTGGATCGATGCGGGTTTTGAGCAGCGTATTAAAGTTTTTACCCTTGTAGTATTGCCCGGTTAATCCCTGCGTAACCGTCGCCGCCGCCCCACCGGATAGGCTGAATGACGACGTGGAATTCAATAAATTACTCGTCCCATCCGTTGGGCGCAGAGGACTACTATCTATCCCGATCGAACTACTGCGGGTGTTCGGACCAAGCACGACGTTCGTATTTGCCACTGTTAACTCCCTGGAAACTCGATAACGGTTGTCATTCGCGTAATTGGCACCGCCACTAAAACCTGGCTATAGACCTACGCCAGCCTGTTCGTCACGACATTAAAAGAGGGAAAAATTCTACCGTTCCACTAAGCGCTTACGGCGAGCATCCCTGCCCCCCGTCCTAATCCATTGCAATTCTTGATACAGTGCCAGGGTTTCCTCATGAACCCGTGCCACATGGGTCCATTCCAAATTGACCTGTGACCGTGTTTTCCAAGCGTTTAACTGTTCCGGATTTTTGAGCAGTTGGGCGATCGCCGTTGCCAATGCCTCCCCGTCCGCAGGTGGAACCAGAATGCCAGCCTTGCCACCGTCTAACGCTTCGGGAATGCCATCCACATCGCTCGCGACAATCGCACATCC
>JBAUTA010001421.1:0-1602 GCA_049581985.1 Kovacikia sp. | reverse complement strand
GTACTGGAACAACAACCATAACTGGTACTGGAACAACAACTGGTACTGGAATAACAACTGGAACAACAACTGGTACTGGAACAACAACTGGGGCCGGAATAACAATTGGTGGGGCCGGAACAACAACTGGAACGATAACCACAACTACGATAACAACGGCAGGGGAGGTTTGTAACTCAAGGAACTAGTGTCGCGTCAATATTGAAGTGTCATAAAGTATAAGATATATTATCTTCATATCCAATTTGGGATAATAGCAATGAAGAAATATATCGTAACGCTTACTGAGGACGAGCGCAAAGCTCTTAGCGACCTTTCAGTCAAGGGAAAGCAAAAATCACAGAAAATCCTTAATGCATTAATTTTGCTCGGGTGTGATGAAGGTGAGTACCAAACGGAGCGCTCGACGAATGAAGAAATAGCCCGTGTTCTCCACATAAGCATGAGAAAGATAGACCGTGTAAAAAAGAGATTTGTAGAGGATGGTCTTGATGCAGCACTTGAAAGAAAGATGGGAAACCGCATCTATGCCAAGAAGACTGACGGAGATTTTGAAGCCCATTTGGTTGCATTGAGTTGCAGCGAACCCCCAGAAGGTTTTGCGCGGTGGTCTTTGAGGCTATTAGCCGATAAGGTCGTCGAGCTCAAGTACATTGACAGCATTTCTCATGAAGCCGTGCGTCAAATTTTAAAAAAACGAGATCAAGCCATGGCAACGCAAAGGATGGGTAATTCCGCCAAATCAAAACGGTAGCTTCGTTGCAAATATGGAAATGGTATTGGATGTTTATAAGCGCCCATTTGATTCACTTCATCCGGTTGTATGCATGGACGAATCTCCAAAACAGCTGATATCCGAGACAAGAGTGCCTATCGCAATATCTCCAGGACGAGCTGCCAAACACGACTATGAATACAAACGTTGCGGCTTATCCAATATTTTTCTTGCATGCGAACCGTTGGCTGGGAAGCGTATGGTAAAGGTCACTGAAAGAAAAACTGCGCTGGACTGGGCTTGCTTTATGGAAGATGTCGCCGCCCAATACGAACATGCAGAAAAGATAACATTGGTGATGGACAATTTCAGCACACATAATGCAGGATCGTTTTATGAGAAATTTAAGCCTGATAAGGCTAAGGAGTTAATGGATAGATTTGAATTTGTGTACACGCCGAAACATGGCAGTTGGCTAAATATGGCTGAGATAGAGCTGAATGTCCTTACAGGACAATGTCTGAATAGGCGGATCGATAAAATTGAAACTGTTAAGGATGAAGTAGCGGCATGGCAAGAGTTCAGAAATAATAAAAATGCAAAAGTAAATTGGCAATTCACTACAGAGGATGCAAGAGTTAAACTATCTCGGCTTTATCCGACATTAGATAGCTGACGCGACACTAGTGCCATTTCAACCTGACTTTTCATGGAAATAAACTATATATTATTAAACATACTCACCCTGCAATAAAGGGGTTTGAAGGGGCAAGAGTATGTGTATCTACGTAAGGGAGATTACGAATGATGAGGGAAACCAACTTAAAAGAATACTAAGGAGGGCCAGTGAATCCTTCAAAGTAAAGCGTGCCCAAGTTATTCTGGCG
>JBAUTA010001420.1:0-5552 GCA_049581985.1 Kovacikia sp. | reverse complement strand
CCGGTGACGATCGCAACTTTGTCTGCTAATTTGCCAGGCATGTTTTAACTCTCCCTATCGATGGTTTGTAGCTAAACTTCCATGATCTGTACTCACCCCTGGAAGAACTTGAGCCTAATGGCAGATTTCGGGGCAATTCAGGGAATGGATCTAACATTTACGTTAACGTTAGATTTAACCCAAAAAAATTACGAGCCTGCCATCTGCTCGTCGATCCATTTCTCAATGCGATCGATATTGGCTCTTAACTCCGCTCTAAATTGTTCCAGGTCCTCAATTTTGTCTTCTGTTTCTCGCAGGTGTTGTTTGAGAATTTCGACAATTTTGCGTTTCCCGGCCAGTAGGGTTAGTTCCTCAAAGTAGAGGGGCGCAATGCTGGCAATTTCCTCCAGACTCAGCCCCAATCCTTTGAGGGTGCTAATTTTTTGAAGTCTGGCTAGCTCGGCTTCGGTGTAGTACCGAAAGCCCTCACCTTCCCGCTGATTTGGACTCAGCAAACCTAAGCTTTCGTAGTAACGAACGGTTCGGGGAGTGACACCAGCCCGCTTCGCAAATTCTCCAATCCGCATTCTGTTGTTCACGCCTTCAGTTTTAACACTACTTTTACGTTAACGTCAAGTTTGAAGGTGGGGAGTTATCCCAGTTTTCGCTGTCAAGTGGTACAGGATGAGGCTGGGGCCGTGCTCAGGATCTGGCTTCCATCCCAGGTTCAAGCTTAGGGTGCATTGGGCTTGACTGATTTCCCTGGATTCTCGTTACATTGGCCTCAAACTCATTACCCCAGACCCTTTCGGAGGGTGTGGGGGAGTTAGGACCCCACAAGGCGGGGGACAATGTATTTTCTGTGACGCTGGGCCACGGAAAATGCATTGGCCGGGGGGAAGTCCCCCCGGCGGATAATTGGGTTTAAACCAAGATGGGTATACACGGTAGCCTTTTATGGGGGAAGGGGTGAGGGCGATTTGAACGAGAGCTGCTTAATGGGGCGATCGCCGCTGAAGCGCTCCCTTATTAACGTTCTTTTATTAACGTTCTTTTATTAACGTTCTTTAAGGCAACCTTAAATTCTCGAATCTGGCAGTAAAGTTTCTGAGCAGGTGGCACAGTGGGAAATAGGCGGATTTCTGGAGATTTCAGGTATTGTTTTTGACTGTATCGCATCTGGTTCTATGCCATCTTCAATTCGATTAGGCTAAGACCGATTTAAATCATGCAGGGAACATCTGGGGGAGGGGGTTCGCCTCCGGCCAGGGGTTCCACGGTTCGGCTGAGCTGTTCGGCAAGCGTTTAATCGAACCAGTGTTAACGATTGCCCAGCGGATTTGTGGAAGCTGCATTAGTCGGGGTGGAGCGTTCTGGTTTTGGGGCATTCAACCTACAAAATCATGCTTGACGGACCACCCGTTTTCTTTGGAGGAAGGGTTTAGACATCAAAATTGAGCCTCGTATATTCAATCAATTGGGATTAGGGAAAGAGAATGTCAGAAACGAGTTTGAGCTTGACTATTAACGGCGAAAGCGTTCAGGTAAAAAACATTTCCCCGACGATGACCCTGCTGGAATATCTACGGTATAGCGGTCGGGTGGGGACAAAAGAAGGTTGTGGAGATGGGGATTGTGGCGCGTGTACGGTGGCGATCGCTGCCCCTGGTGCAGATGGTAAACCCCACTACCTGGCGATGAACAGTTGTTTGCTTCCCCTGGCAGCCGTTGCAGGCCGGGAAATAATTACTGTCGAAGGGGTAGCGAACGGCGAATTGCATCCCGTCCAGGCAGCTATGGTCAAAACGCTGGGTTCCCAATGTGGCTATTGCACCCCTGGTTTCATCATGAGTATGTTCGCGGGCTATTACGACGGCAAAGTTGATGAAGCCTCCTTGGAAGGCAACCTCTGCCGATGTACTGGCTATCTCTCGATTCGCCGTGCCGCAGAACTCGTCACAGGTGCCTCAGCTACAGACGAATTTGCTGCAAGATTGGAACAGATCAGCCCTGACCTGACACCCCTCGATTATGTTGGTAACGATCAGCACTTCTATCGCCCATCCCACCTGAGCGAAGTGTTGGATCTGCTTCAGCAGCATCCAAATGCAACTCTGGTCGCAGGCGCAACCGACTTGGGGTTGGAACTCACCCATCGGCGGCAACAGTTCCCGGTGATGATTTCCCTGGAAGCCGTGGCAGAACTCCAGGTCGTCGAACCCACCCCGGAAGCAGTGGTGATTGGGGCAGCGGTTCCCCTAAGCCACATTGAAACCAACCTGCACGGTATTTTTCCCAGCATGGATGAAATGCTGCACTGGTTCGCCGCCCGGCAAGTCCGCAACCGGGCAACCCTGGGAGGGAATATTGGCACCGCTTCTCCGATCGGCGATCTGCCGCCTGTTCTACTTTCCCTTGATGCCGAATTAACGATCGCTGGTGCTGCTGGAAGCCGCTGCTTGCCATTGGTGGATTTTTTCAAGGGTTACCGGCAAACCGATTTGCAACCGGGTGAAGTGATCGTCTCCGTCAAAATTCCCAGAACCCTTTCTCCTGGGGCTGCCCGTCGCCTCAGCCAGTCTTATAAAATCGGCAAGCGGGGCACGGATGACATTAGCATTGTTGCCGCTGCCTTCACCATTGACCTGGATGAAACGGATCAGATTATTCATGCCCGACTTGCCTATGGTGGTGTGGCAGCCATTCCAGACCGGGCGTTGGCGATCGAAACTGCCCTCATCGGCCAACCCTGGAACCAGACAACGGTGCAGCAGGTCAAACCGGCATTGAAAGAAGCCTTTACTCCCCTCACCGATTTCCGAGGTAGCGCCGACTATCGCAAACTGCTGGTAGCCAATCTATTTGAAAAGTTTTTTATTGAATTTAGCAGCACGGAAGCTGAACTTTTGGAGGTGACAAGATGAATGCAGTCGGCAAACCCTCAAGCCATGAAAGCGCTATTTACCACGTTAGTGGCAAAGCTGTTTATACCGATGACCAGCGCCTTCCAGCCGGGATGCTGTCTGTTTACCCGGTTGTTTCTCCCCATGCCAAAGCGCGGATTACCCGCCTGGATGTTGCCGCCGCTGCTACGGTTGATGGCGTTGTCACGGTTCTCACCGCCGCCGATGTGCCTGGCCAGAATAATACGGGAGTGATCGTTCAGGATGAGGTGCTGTTTCCCACTGAAGCAGTCAGCTATTGTGGCCAGGCAGTGGTTTGGGTGGTTGGTGAGACAGAGGAAGCCGCCCGCCTGGGAGCTGAAAAAGTGATCGTGGAATACGAACCGTTGGAGCCATTGTTGAGCATTAAAGCGGCGATCGCTGCCAACAGTTTCCATAACCAACCCCAAATTATGCGTCGGGGGGATGTGGTCACTGCCCTCAAGGAAGCGGAGGGTTACCTGGAAGGCGAAATCGAAATGAATGGGCAGGATCACTTTTATCTGGAAACCCAGGCGAGTTGGGTCATTCCCGATGGTGAAGGACATTACCAGGTTTATTCTTCGACCCAACACCCGACTGAAACCCAGGTGATTGTGTCGCGTGTCCTGGGGATTCCGAATAACCAGGTGGTGGTTACCTGCCTCCGCATGGGTGGCGGGTTTGGGGGGAAGGAATCCCAGGCAAACCCCTTTGCCTCGATCGCGGCGATCTCTGCCCACAAAACAGGGCGTCCGGTTCGTGTCCGGCTCAAACGCAACCAGGACATGACCCTGACCGGAAAACGCCATGGTTTTTTGGGGCAATACAAAGTTGGGTTTAGCAACGAAGGCAAAATTACTGCCCTGGAAGTCAACCTTTACGCGGATGGCGGCTGGAGTCTCGACCTGTCGCCTCCTGTGCTGATGCGCGCTATGATGCATGCGGACAACGCCTACTACATTCCCCATGTCAAAGTGCAGGGACTCATTGCCAACACGAACAAAGTCTCTAACACGGCCTTCCGGGGTTTTGGGGGGCCCCAGGGCATGATTGTGATTGAGGAGGTTGTTGATCGCGTTGCCCGTGCTTTGGATCTTCCGCCCGAAGGGGTGCGTGAGCGTAATTTCTATCATGGCAGCGGCGAAACGAATACCACCCACTATGGGCAGGAACTCTACGACAACCGCCTCGATCGGGTCTGGAGCGAGGCCAAATCCAACGCCAATTTTGCCGAACGGCAGGCGGCGATCGCCGCCTTCAACCGTGCCCATTCCTACCAAAAGCGTGGGTTAGCGATGACTCCGGTTAAATTTGGCATTTCTTTCAACAAAACCACCTACAACCAGGCTGGGGCGTTGGTTCTGATCTATACCGACGGCAGCATTCAACTTAACCATGGTGGCACCGAAATGGGACAGGGACTCCATACCAAGATGCTGCAAGTCGCATCCAGAGCCTTGGGCGTCAACATCAGCCGCTTTCGGATGATGGTTACCAGTACGGATAAAATCCCCAACACCTCCGCCACCGCTGCTTCTAGCGGCTCTGACCTGAATGGTCAGGCAGTCAAAGATGCCTGTGAAACCCTCAAAGCCCGTCTTGCCCCCGTCGCTGCCAAAATGCTGAATCTGGACACCTGCGAAGATCTGGTGTTTGAGTCCGATTGGATTTTCTGCAAAACCTATCCCCGCGATCGGATTCCATTTGAAGAAGTTGTCAAACAGACCTACGATGCCCGCATCAGCCTCTCTGCCACAGGCTACTACCGCACACCCCACATTTATTGGGACCCAATCACAGGTAAGGGCAGACCCTTCTATTACTTTGCCTACGGTGCCGCTGTCAGCGAGGTCGAAGTCGATGGTTTCACGGGAACCTTCAAACTACGCCAGGTAGACATCGTGCATGACGTTGGCGAATCGATCAATCCCCTGGTCGATCAGGGACAAATCGAAGGGGCCTTTGTGCAGGGCATGGGCTGGCTGACGATGGAAGAACTTGTCTGGGATAGCCAGGGACGCCTGCGCACAGATGCTCCCAGCACTTACAAAATTCCTACCATTAGTGAAATCCCCTCAAGTTTCAACGTTCAGCTCCTCACCCGGGCGGCTCAGGAGGGCGTCATCTATGGCAGCAAAGCCGTTGGTGAACCCCCGTTTATGCTTGCGATGGCAGTCCGGGAAGCAATTCGTGCTGCTGTTGCCGCCTTTGGCAAAACTGATGCTGTGCCCCTTGCTGCCCCTGCGACCCCAGAGGCAATTTTGTGGGCGATCGAGCAGGTTCGGGATGCTTCTACCCAAGCAGGCGCCACTCAGGATCCGCAGCTTTCAGCGTTATAAGTGGCTATCTCCCATCCCCCCTCCCAATGCAACCCTGTCTCGCGTTTCGAAGCTGGGGTCGGGTTCATATCTGACTTCTATCCCAGATTCAATCCTGGGTAACTATAGCCGTAGCCATACTGGTTAGGACGGGGTGCAGGGATAGAACCCCTGGCTGGGGGCGAAGCCCCCACTCCCGCCTAAACCCTCTCCTAAACCCTCTGTCCTAATCAAACTGGCGACAGCTATAATTTGCCGATGTTTTAACGGGGTCATGCACACTTTCTGTTTGACCTGGAAAGAAGTCTGAAAGTGCTTGGTTCAAGAA
>JBAUTA010001419.1:0-3885 GCA_049581985.1 Kovacikia sp. | reverse complement strand
AATCTACCCAAGGCTCACTTCAGAAGGGATCTGTTGCTAGACCAGTTTCTAAAACATCATGGTTGACGACATTCGGTCGCTGCGTCAGTAACACCGCTAAGAACCTTTACCAAAAACTATTCATCAGCTTACCCAGTCTTGTCCAATCACCGTCTGTAGGTGTCCCCTCTAACATCAGATTTAGTGGTTTTGAGGAATATGTTCTCGAGCTGGCGATCGCGGGTAAGACGAATTGGGAAATTGCCAGACAGATGAAAGTAGATATTTCACTGCCTCATTCAATCATTCGGGACTTGTGTCAGCGGTTAGATGTGCGATCGCGGGAGGAATTAATTAGACAGGTTATCCAATGGAAACTGATCGAACCCGCCCTAAGGCCGCCAACTCCCTACACTCCCCTCAGCGCCTTAGAAAGATATGTTTTGAAGCTGACGATCAAAGGTAAGACGAATTGGGAAATTGCCAAATGGATCAGTGTAGATGTGGCCGTTATCGAAGTTGTCATTACTCGCTTATGCCAAAAGCTGAAAGTGCGATCGCGCCGAAAACTGGTTGAACGGGCGATCTGCTGGAAGCTGCTTAAGTGAGTGCGAAATGATTAGCAACCAATAGAAAGCGGTGAAATTATGGAACAACCAATCTTCGATGGAAACTCTGCTGACTCAAGTAATGACCTGAGGGTGGACGATCAATTCAACGATTTGCCAACCCTGATAAAGATGTTGCGACAAGCTTCAGTCTTTGAACAAACGCTAAAGCAGATCTCTGATCAGGTACGTGACACCCTGGATCAAAACCAAATTTTCCAAACTGTTGTGGTGAAGTTGGCGGAAGCTCTGGAATGTCACTATTGCGATGTTGTACTCTACACCCCCGATCGCCTGAACGCAACTATTCATGCCCAGTATACTCAACCTGAACAAGCTGGCGTCCTGAATGCGCCTGAGCCTTGTGAACGCTACCCTCAGAAACACTGGTTTGCGTTTTGTCCGGTTCAACCTGCTCTACAGCAAAATCAGGCAGCAATTCTGGCGTGTCCTATTTTTGTCCATCAGGTTGATCAACAGGTTATCCTGGGTGGCCTGCGGGTGTTCAAATCAACATCCTCTAGCTTTGATGAACAGGAAATTTGCCTGGTTGAACAGGTGGCAAACCAATGTGCGATCGCCCTGCGTCAAGCACATCTCTATGAAACATCTAGTGATTTACTGACATATCTTTCCTATGAGTCCCGAACACCGCTAAGCCTCATAAAAATGGCAGCAAGAATGTTAGAAGTGTTGATAAATCAGGAAAATCTTTGGGAAGAACAACTCTCATCATCAGAAACTTCTAACCATACTGCCAAGTTCAAAGCCTCTCGATATATTAAAATTCTTGAGCAGGAATGCGATCGAACTATTCAAGGGTTAAACAATATTCTGGACCATTACAGGGTGAAATCGGGCTTCTATAAGTTTGAACTAGCTACGGTTGATCTCCAGAGCTACCTTCACCGCCTTATTGAAACCTTCCAACCTCGGATTCAGAACCAGTACCAAGTCCTTGCTTTAGATATTAATGCTGATCTCCCATCAGTCAGTATTGATAAAGGTGTTCTAAATTATGTGACTACCGAATTGTTGACCAATGCCTGGAGATACACGCCTCCCCATGAGACGATTACAATTTCTGCCAGGTTAGAAACAGAATGGTTGTGCCTTTGCGTTTCTAATACAGGCGTTGAAATTGCCCCAGACGAGATACCCCGTCTTTTCGACAAATTTTACCGCATTCCCAATAACGACTCCTGGCAGCATGGAGGCATGGGTTTAGGGTTGGCAAGGGTCAAAGCGTTGATAGAACAAGCCAATGGTTCTATTGAGGTTACAAGCAAAAATTATGTTACCTGTTTTACAGTGCGATTACCCATTTATGATTCTGACGACGCAAACACGTAATACGCGCGATCGCTTATCCCTCATTAGACCTCTTCAAGAATAAGAGACTCTGCTACCAGAAGCGCCTAAAGGAGAGCGTCAGCGGCTGCAAACATCCTGTCATGCCAAGACGATCCCGGACAAGGCAGTCCGCTGCATGCAAATGCTAAGCGGCGAGCCTGCAAAGGATTTTACCCTGCTAATACAGACACTTCAGATTTATTCCTGAAATGGCTGGGTTGCCTCATCGCAGTAGTCGTAGAGTTTCTTAGTATCGTCCATATTCTTGGCGCAGACAGCTTCTTTGGACACGGCGCAGTCTGCATAGTAGGCACCGCTTACCAACTCGTCCTCAGGCATTACAGCACATAGCGTCTGGGTGCGTGCGCCTTGTTCCGGTGAAACAACCTGTTGACCTCCAGAGAAACCAGCAAACACGAATCTGAGTATCGACCAAATCGACAGGTGACGGCTCAGATTAGTCCGGACGACCCCAGGATGGACGGCACATGACTTCAGGTGGCTGTATTCAACTGGAAACTGTTTAGCTAGTAGAATGTCTCCAAGCTTCGACTGCTAATAGCGCTTCCAACCATCGTAGGTTCGCTCATCGACCTTGCGGATAGCGTCTAGGTCAATGCGGGGAGCCAAGGTGTAATCATGATTACCAGGTGGTCTTCCGTTCAAGGCGTGCCCCGTCGATGAAAGCCTAACTTGTCGCTTGGTGATGCTTGCAAGGATTTTGGCCAACAGGAAATGCCCGATAACATTAGTGCCCATCTGGACTTTAAAACCGTCCTTCGTTACACCAGCGGGCGTATTCATGACCCCAGCGTTGTTGATGAGGCAGTCGATGCTGTCATAGCTCGTCTTGACGTAATTTGCAAAGTTACGAACTGAAGCCAAGCTTCCCAAATCTATAGTGTGGGTTGCATCGATCAGGTTGGCATCACAGACTGGGCTGCTGCTGTCATCTTTAGAGGTTGTCAACTCTCTGACGAAGTCCTCTTGCGACTTGGGATTGCGTCCAGCCACGATCACCTTTGCTCCGGCGGTCAACAAAGCTTTCGTTGTGGCGGCTTCCAGACCAGAATATGCGCCTGTGATTACAAAGACCTTACCAGACAGATCGAGACCTTGCACGATCTCTAGTGCAGTGGGAATGCTAGGCTGCTTCGCTTTTCCTTTTAACATATAAGAATTTGTTGTTTTTCTAGAACGGATGTGAATAAGCAGATTAGTGAATGACCATAACAGACCCAAGAGTTGACCTTCAGTTTGAAGGATAACGCAATGTAGCCTAACGTTGCCCATCACCCGTCGCAGAATCTTTGCATCATAACCGATCAATTTTCGGCGGTCGGCGTGCATGGGCGTTATGGGGGTACGACCGCCTAGATATGGAAACTCAATATCTATTGCCTCGGCAATTGCTGTTAATGCATGGTTAAATACCCCAAAGCTATCTCTTGCTTGATAGGTCAGCGATTCAGGTTGCACTCTATTTGATTGCCGGAGCAATAGGTGCTGCCAAAGCCTGTAGACGTTGAGTTTCGTACCTCAACCCAACCTATGCGATCAGCGATCGCACTCAGAACCATGATCGCTTGCCCTGGCAGCTTAAATCTGCCATTTCTCAGCGGGAGCTTGCCTGCGTTTCGTCTAAAAATGAGCCAAGATGGGTTCCCCTTGGGATTTACCAGAGAGAACCTCCTGATACAGTAATATCTTGCATTGTAATGCCAATGGCTGCATCACTGCATAGAAAAGCGGCGAGGGCACCAATCTCCTCTGGTTGAATGATTCTCTGTTGTGGATTTGATTGCTGCACACTCTGCATATAATCTCTCAAGCTTTGTCCAGATGCTTCAGCAATTGTTTGCATCCACTTCTTTCCAAAATCAGTTTCTACCCAACCTGGGCTGATTGTGTTACAGGTCACCCCATGAGGTGCGCCCTCTAAAGC
>JBAUTA010001418.1:0-4281 GCA_049581985.1 Kovacikia sp. | reverse complement strand
CCGCAGAGCAACGCTTGGTTGCAGAGCAGCCACTGCGGAATAGTTCAGAGTTTCATAACCTGCGCGAACATATCTTTCGCTACCAACAGGCCTTGGACTTAACTGGTTTAATAGGTCGGGCGCAAAGCGTTTCCTACCTGCCCAAACAGGAAGCGATTCAACAACAGTTGATCGAGGGATTACGGATTTTATGCGATCGGTGGGCTGACCAAAATGGTCTTGTTTACCTGACCTATCACACCCAGGTTTTTCTAGCTGACCGTAAATAAATTAAAAATTGAAAATTAAGAGTTGAAAATTAAGGGTTGGGGGGGATGTAATCGGGAATTGGTAATGAGTAATCGACGCAGATCCCTATGAACCTATCAAGTAGCTGGGCGCAATGGAATTAAAGATGAATTTCAAGGGGGAGCGGGCTGATCCGTTTGGTTTGACTGAGACGCTCGGCGATCGCCCGGTTGGGCCAAGATCTTAGCCGAACGGTGGAATCCCTGGCTGGGGGGCACCTCCTCCTTCTTCCCTGATGACCGTTAATTAGAACTAGTGACCTACCCCCTACCCTCTATGGCTGATTCAATTTCCTCTTTCCCTTCACCCGCCCAAGCCATTCGCGGGGCTTTTCTGGACTTCGTTGACGATCCTTTTTATGTCGCTGAGTCAGAAAGTATTCGCTACTTTCCCGATGGCTTGTTGGTGGTTGAAAACGGCAAAGTGAAGGCTTTTGGTGCCTACGATACGCTGCAGCAGCAGTATCCAGATTTAGAACCGGTGGTTTATTCTGACAACTTAATCATCCTGCCGGGATTGATTGATTTGCACGTCCACTACTCGCAACTGGAGATCATTGCGGCCTATGGTGCGCAACTGTTGGAATGGTTAAATAAATATGTTTTTCCAACTGAAGCGAAATTTAAAGATGCGGCCTATGCTCGCACCATCGCATCCCGCTTTTTGGATGAACTGCTTCGCAATGGCACCACAACAGCCCTGGTGTTAACCACGATCTTTCCTGCGTCGGTTGATGTTTTGTTTGAGGAAGCTCAGCGACGCAACATGCGCTTGATCGCAGGACAGGTGCTGATGTCTCGCAATGCGCCCGATTTCCTGCTCAACGATGCAAAAACCGCCTATCGCCAAATGCGTGAACAAATTCAGCGGTGGCATAAAAAAGAGCGGTTGCTTTACGCAATCACCCCCCGGTTTGCGATTACGTCAACGGATGAGGAATTACATCTGGCTGGAGAACTAAAGGCAGAATTTCCCGATGTCTATGTTCATACCCATCTGTCGGAAAATCTGCAGGAAGTGCAATACACGGCTGAACTATTTCCCAACAGTCAGGACTATTTGAATGTTTATGAACAATTTGGTCTGGTGGGCGATCGTTCCGTGTTTGCCCATTGTGTTCAACTGGATGATTCCGCCTTTGAGCGATTGTCTGCGGCGGGTGCAGCGATCGCCTTTTGCCCCACTTCCAACCTGTTTCTCGGCAGTGGGTTGTTTCGATTGGGGCAGGCCAAATCAACTGACCATCCTGTTAAGGTTGGGCTGGCAACGGATGTGGGCGCTGGAACCAGTCTCTCACTGCTACAAACCATGAGCGATGCCTACAAAGCCGTGCAACTTCAGGGGCAGAGTTTAGGGGCCTTCAAAGGGTTCTACCTGGCAACTCTCGGCGCAGCTACAGCACTCTCCTTAGAGGACAGGTTAGGCAATTTTGAAGTGGGCAAGGAAGCGGACTTTGTCGTTTTGAATTTGGAAGCGACGCCCCTGATGGCGTTGCGGAACTCTACCCTGGAGGCAAAGTCCCTGGACGACCTTGCCGAAAAAGTTTTTGGGATGATGATCCTGGGGGACGATAGGGCAGTCCAGGCAACCTATGTGGCCGGAGAGTTAGCCTATCAAGCGCCCAAAAATACGAACATTTAGGATGCTTCCCCTCAAAACAGGTGGTTTCCAATCCAAGGTCTAAGATCCAGCATGGTGTCAGGAGGTTTCATGGTCGGGCAAGCTGAGAAGCGCTTTTCTTCTAAGGAAGTAATGAATGGAAAGGGGAAAGATTCCGTTTTATGGAACGATTGGCACGTGCTGGCGCGATCGCACGATCTGCAACCCGGTTCGATCATTGGGGCACGGCTGCTAGACACGGATCTGGTACTGTGGCGCGGTAAAGACACAGAGATTCTTGTCTGGGAGGATCGTTGTCCCCACCGGAGTGTCCGTCTTTCCGGCGGTAAGGTGGTGGGAGATACCCTGGTCTGTTCCTATCACGGCATGGTCTATGACCCGCGAGGACAGTGCATCAAAGTTCCATCCCAACCCAATTACGTACCCCCGAAGCAAGCTTGTGTCCATGCCTACAAAGTCCAGGAGCGTTACGACTTAGTGTTTGTTTGTTTAGGTGAACCGGACAAAGACATTCCCGCCTTCCCAGAGTGGGATGCTCCTGGCTACCGCAGCATTCTCTGTGGACCCCACTATTGCCGTTCCGGTGGGTTTCGCGCGATTGAAAACTTTCTGGATCTGGCTCACTTCCCCTTTGTCCATACCGGGATTCTGGGAGAACCTGGCCTAACGGGTGTGGAGGACTACGAAGTTTCAGCGAATGAAAGTGGCATCCGCCTGCACGATATCCGTATCTGGCAACCCGATCCAGTCGGCATGAGGCAGGGAGCCGTTGTCACCTACAACTACTGGGCTTTGCGCCCCTTAACCGCCTATCTTACGAAAATAACCCCCAACGGGGAAGGTCTGACGATCCTTTATTACGTCACACCCGTGAGTGAGGAAGAATGCATTGGCTGGATGTGTATTGCAGTTAACTACGGTGATCCGTCTCAAGATCAGGAAATCAAAGCCTTTCAAGATCATGTCGTGCTTCAGGATATCGTTAACCTGGAGTCCCATAATCCAAAGCGGCTCCCTTTAAATCTGCAAGCGGAATTTCATGTGCCCTGCGATCGCGGCTCCCTTGCCTATCGGAAATGGTTAAAAAGTCTCGGCTTGACCTACGGAGTAATTGCCTAGATGGACTTGGATCAGGGACTTGCACCCCCTTGCCTTCTATCTTCTGCGCTCTAAGAGATTCCCGTTTTGCTCACGGGCTGTTCGCTTTCTTCAAAGGCTGGTGGCCCCTCTGGGACTGGTATCGGGGCGGTCAGGTTAATCCCTGTAGACCGGAATGTGTCAAAGGTTCCTTTGATAAAACTCGCAGTGGGAACTGTAACAATTAAGCCAACGACGCCGCCTAATTTTACTCCAATAAATAGGGAAATCAGCATCCAAACCGGGTTCAGTCCAATTAAGTCGCCAACGATCCGGGGGGCGACAGCATTTTCGCAAACTTGAGCAATGATCAAAGTAATGGCTAAAACCTTGACGCCCAACCAGAAGTTTTGTAATGCCACCAGCAGGCTAACTACTACGATCGCCGTTGTGCCACCAAATGGGATCAGGCTCCCAGCCCCAATTCCAAAGCCAAACAGCAACGCCAGGGGGGTTCCCAAAATGAACAAAGCTGTGATTTGGGCGACGCTGACGATCGCTGCCATGGTGAACTGACCTGCGATATACCGCTCAAAATTCTCTGGCAAATATTCCCGGACCCGACTATTCAATTGCGGCGGTAGCCAACTTAAAATCCCTTGCCACAGACTTTCACCCCGTAAGACCAGGAAGATGGAAAAAACGATGGTCAGAAAAATATTAACAATACTGCCGATCGCGCTGAATGCCAGACTGATAATTTCCCTGGTAAAGGAGCGCAGGATACTGGTTAATCGTTCGATCAACTGATTGATTGTGGCTCGCAGATCAAACGGCAACTGCTGGGCAACTGCCCAATCTTCCAGACTTGCCAACTGTTGCTGACCCGACTTTAACCACTCTGGGAGGCGTGTAATCAATTCATTTGCCTGCTGTAAAATGAGTGGCCCCAAAACCAGAACTAAAATAGACAGAATTAGCAAAGCTACCAGAAGTACAATTCCTACTGCTAAGCCTCGTTTTAATTTAAGCTGTTGCAAAAATCGAATCGGATAGTCCAGCAAAAATGCGATTAGGGTCGCCACAATCAAAATGCTGACTAGCGGTTGCAACTGCTCAACTAACACAAGCAGCAGCCAACCATTAAGAAAAATGATGGGAAAACTCAAGCCAACTGTAAACTGGCGCGGGAGCTTTTTGATGGAATCGAGCATAGAGCGTTTGCCAGTGGCTTAGGCACAGGAAATCAGCTTATCAAACACATTTATTCTAATGGACTGGGGAGAAGAGGGGGAG
>JBAUTA010001417.1:0-1623 GCA_049581985.1 Kovacikia sp. | reverse complement strand
AGACTGAATAGGTCGGTGGACGAGATCACATCAAAGATGGTTTTGCGAGTGGCAGGGCTGCGGTGTGAGCGGATTGACTGGGCGCTCGCCCAACTTCTCAGCCGAACGCTGGAATCCTTTGACTGGGGGATTCCCCTTCCGCCTGCTTACCGTTCATCAGGATGATCTACTGACAACTTATGGGAGAGAACGATCGCGGCTACAAACCTTGTCGTATTCAATCTGTCCATAGTCCAGCTTGATCAGTCGATCGCCCAGATGGAAATAATGATCATCATGGCTAATTACCAGCACTGTTTTGCCCTGACGCTTAAGCTGGGGTAGAAACTCTGTGTAAAAGAGTTCCTTAAAAGTGGGATCCTGATCCGCCGCCCATTCATCAAACAGATAAATGGGGCGATTTTCCAGATAGGCTGTCAACAGTGTTAAACGTTTTCGCTGTCCTTGAGACAGTGCTGTGGTAGAAAGATTGCCCTGTTCTACGGTAACTTTGTGATTGAGTCGTAGTTCGCGCAGATAGTGCTGAGCTTGAGCATCCAGATCAGAGTGCTCCAGCCCCAACAGGCGATCGAAGAGGTAGAAATCAGCAAATACAACGGAGAAATGTTGGCGATACCATTCCCGATGTTGGGCATCAATCCGCTGTCCATTGAGCTGGATCTCTCCTATTTCTGGGGTATACAACCCCGTTAGTAGTTTTGCCAGGGTAGACTTTCCGCTGCCATTGCCGCCGACAATGAACACGATTTCACCTGGATGGAATGTCAGGTCAATCGGTCCCAGGACAAAGCAGGCATCTTCCCGGTCAGTCTGGTAGGTATAGGTGACGCCCTTAAAGGTGAGCGATCGCCAATCGGGGTGGATGCCTGCCGGAATTGATGAGGATTCGGCCCGATCGGTCAGGGAAAGATCAAGGGATTCGATTTTGCTCAGGGCAATCCCGGCGCGACTCAAGGTTGGGAGCTGGTTAACTAGCCGATCCATCGGTAGCATCAGGTAGGTGAATGTAAGAACATAGCCAGAAATTGTCGGAGCGCTAAGGTTCATGAATTTGGGCAGCGCAAACAGTACGAATCCTACAGCGAAGAAAAAGATGAGCTTACCCCAGCTAGAAGTGATCGCAAACAGCATGAGGCCGCCGACGTTATAGCGGCGAAAGGTGGCGGCAGTGGATTGCAGATCCTCTTGCAGGAACGCCT
Source organism: Kovacikia sp. (assembly GCA_049581985.1). Lineage (GTDB taxonomy): Bacteria > Cyanobacteriota > Cyanobacteriia > Leptolyngbyales > Leptolyngbyaceae > Kovacikia. Next base: position 424 of record JBAUTA010001417.1, on the reverse strand, counting down.
GCCGCCGCCAGTAGTGGAGTTTGAGTTCCTTGGTTCCTTCGGTCATTGCCCGAAAGTGCTGAAACAAAGTATCCTGTTGCTCCCGCGCCAGAGCCAGCAGCTTTTTACCCCGCCGCAACAACCATTGGCAACTGCTAAGAGCAACAAAGGTGATCACACAAACAACCAAAAATACTTGCCACGAAAGCCAGGTGATGTAAACCAGGCAACCGGCCACGATCGCCAGGTCAATGCACAGGAATGGCACTAACCGTACCGCGTCTGCCACTGCCTGAATATCGTCCGTCAGAGTTGCCAGGAGGCGAGGTGCCCCCAGCTTTTCTAAGTGGGCCAGTTCTGAGGCAAGAATCTGACGGCTAAGGGTGAGGCGGAGTTGAAAGATAGCCTGCTGCGCCAGTCGAATCAGCATCATCTGGGAAACGAT
>JBAUTA010001416.1:0-1568 GCA_049581985.1 Kovacikia sp. | reverse complement strand
CAGCCCAATGGTGGCAGAATACCGCACCTGGATTACCGCTCAATACAACACCCCAATTGATCCACCCCAGGCAAACAACGTTGCCCAAGCCCTGTTAAACGATGCCCGTCGGGCCTGCGATCGCATTGAATCGGGTATCGACTCACTGGCAGACCCACAGGTGTTAGAGGCGTTTCGGATGGCCAATCGAGTTGTGGCGATCGCTCGTCGTCGTCAACTCAGCCAGGAACTGAACCAACCTCCAGAGAGCTTCAAACCTCCTGCATGGCGACCGTTCCAGCTAGCCTTTATTCTGCTAAACCTGGTCAGTATCGCTCAGCCCGATTGTTTTGACCGAGGCTTTGTTGACCTGCTCTTTTTCCCAACTGGTGGTGGTAAAACCGAAGCCTATTTGGGGCTTGCTGCCTTTACACTAGTGCTGCGCCGCCTTAAGCATCCGGGCATTCAGTCAGCCGGAATGAGCGTCCTTATGCGCTATACCCTGCGATTGCTCACCCTTGACCAGTTAGAACGAGCCGCTCGTCTGATTTGTGCTCTGGAACTGGAGCGAAAGAATGACCCGACTAAGAAGCTAGACGAATGGCCTTTTGAGATTGGGCTTTGGGTCGGACAGGGCGCAACCCCTAATAAGCTCGGTAAACGAGGTGACAAGGACGAATGCTCTGCCCGTGAGCGCACGCTTGCTTTCAAGCGAGACAGCAAAGGCAAACCGTCTCCCATTCCCTTAGAGAAGTGTCCCTGGTGTGGGGAGAAGTTCAAACCCGAATCGTTTCAACTTCAACCGACAGAAGATGCCCCGAAAAACCTCAAAGTCATCTGCACCAATCGAGACTATTTTGGGCGAGACTGTGACTTCCGCAGCCGCAACCCCTACCGATCCTGGCAGTCGATGAACCCATCTACCGTCGCTTACCCTGCTTCATGATCGCTACGGTCGATAAATTCGCGGCTCTCCCCTGGGTTGGGTAAACGGGTGCATTGTTTGGACGTGTCACCCATTACCAGGATGGCGAAGGCTTCTACAGCGCCGCTGATCCAACGATCGCTGGTAAACCACTTGGAACCTACCTGCCGCCGCCCGATTTAGTCATACAGGATGAATTACACCTCATCTCTGGTCCGCTGGGTACGATGGTTGGGCTATACGAAACGGCGATCGACACACTCTGTTCCCATACCAGCACTGATTCTGGTAAACCGATTCGCCCTAAAATCATTGCTTCAACTGCAACAGTGCGGCGAGCAAAACATCAAATTCAAGCCCTGTTCGGTCGGGGTCATGTCGATATCTTTCCACCACCCAATCCTGATCGGCACGATTCCTTCTTCGCCAAAACAGACTTTACGGTTTCCGGACGGCTTTATCTAGGTGTTGCCGCTCAAGGGCGCAGTCTAAAAGTTGTCCTGCTGAGAACCTACCTGGCACTCATGGCAGCCGCCTACAAGCAATATGAAGAACAGGGCGGTAACGCAACAAGGAGAATCCCGCTGACCCCTACATGACCTTGATGGGGTATTTCAACTCCTTACGAGAATTGGGAGGAAGCCGTCGAATCGTTGAAGATGAG
>JBAUTA010001415.1:0-1795 GCA_049581985.1 Kovacikia sp. | reverse complement strand
CATCCGACGGCGTACAGGGGAGGAGGCAGAGTTTGCTCTCTTACCGCAGCGAGCCTTTGTCCCACCCGGAACGGTGTATGTCTTCAAGGATGGCCCACCGCCATCAGATACGCTTTTACCTTCTATGAGCGGGAAGCAGATCGACACGCTTCAGAAATTGAATTACGGAAAACTCTTGTGGGGCACAACCAAAAATGACTAGTTATCTCAGTTATCTATACCTATTAGCTCCCCTCCATACGGGTGGGACAACACAGGAAGGCAATTTACTGGGTATTGCCAGAGAATCGCATACGGATCTTCCTTATCTACCCTCTAGCACGATTCGAGGGAGATTCCGCGCTACTACGCCCGAGGAGAACCGCAAAGCTCTGTGGGGAAATACCATTGAAGATGTCAAGACAGGAGATGAGAACCTAACGCAAGGTGCTCTCTGGAACGGAGATGGATCTATTCTTTGGTTCCCAGTTCCTTCCCTCAGCCATGGTGTAGTGTGGATTTCTTCTCCATTTCTCTTGCGTCGCTGGACTCGCCTAACAGGAAAAAACTTGCCTATCCCTCCCGAAGGAAGTTTCAGTGGAGGTAATAAGAAGCCGTTATATCTGAGAGATGCGGTTTTTAAATCCAGTGAACTTAGTCCCTGGCCTAAGGAACAGTGGCAATCATTCCTTCCAGCAGGTAGTGATGAGACAAAAACTATCAACACCCTCCTGGTTCTATCTTTTCCAGATTGCAATGCTCTAATCCAATCCAGCTTATGGCGCCAGGTCCGAGTCAAACTTGATGAGAAGAAAAATACAGATGGGGGATTCCGGTACGAAGAAGCAATTCCTCCAGAGACCCTTATGTTTTTCCCTTGGGGGAGTACTGCATCGGCAAATGGTACCGGGCAAACCTCCTGCCAGAAGTTCACCGCAATGCTAGAGAGCCAAACGATATGGCAGATAGGAGGACAGGAAAGTTTAGGTAGAGGTTTTGTCGAACTTTGGAGCCAAAAATAACTATGCTTACCTACGATCCTCGTAATATTTCCATTCCTGTATATACCCACTTATCCAAACTAAAGCAGGAGAGTAATTCAGATAAAGGTGAACAAAAAAGTCAAGCCGTGGAGTTGTATACCTATCTAGCCACCTGGGGCTTAATGCGCCTAAAAGCTGAAGAAACAGCACTCACTCAAAAAGGTAAAAAAGAATTAGTTAAATGTTTTTTTAAGACTTTGGAAGTGATAACAGAGAAAAAATTAGAACTGAGCGAAATAGCCAAGCTAGATGCTTCTGAGTATCTTGGAGTAACCAATCTTGCTTTGCAAGTAGCTCGCGAGTTTGCTTTTTGGGCCAAAGCCATATATGCGGACGTGAAAGAGGTAGCCTCATGACGAGACCTGAGTATCGCTCAGGACAAGGTTCTGGGAATCAGCCTCCTACTTCTCCTTGGCTCAATCCAGCAATTCCTCCTGTAACAATCAATACAGCGAGTTTTGTTGAATACTTGCGTTGGATGCGTTCTCCTGCTACTGCTGGTCAATATAAAGACAGCACAAAGCTTGAACTGCTTAGCAAGTTTGAAAACAATAATTTTTCTGCTGCACTCAATCGTCTAACCGAAAGGACAAAAAAATTAGCGGATCAATCATTTGAGGCAGTCTGTCCTTGGAGAATCCGAGTAGGTGGCAGCAAAGGGCCAGAGTCAATGCTGTTACCAGCTTTTGATGCACTTGGCATGCCCTATATCCCCAGTAGCACACTGAGAGGAATAGCAAGAGCAATTGCATCACGAAAATGTAGCGAGGAAG
>JBAUTA010001414.1:0-8562 GCA_049581985.1 Kovacikia sp. | reverse complement strand
GCACAGGCTTGACGATGGCATTGGATGCCAGTCAGCTTCCCCACACGCTGCAATGGTGGTGATCGGGCGTTGCTGAATCTGGCTATGAAACGATTTCCAAAAGCCCTGAGGCTCTGTCCAAAACTCAGCGAAATCATAGTGCCATTCAGCAATGCCCAAAATCTTACGTCGTTGAGGCGTGAGATTACCTACAATTGCTATGGCAACAACAGTTCTTACAAGCAAAATATTCTATGGCAGCGAAAATTCCCGTAACCGTTATTACCGGATTTCTCGGTAGTGGCAAAACCACGCTAATTCGTCAGCAGTTACAAAATAACCAGGGTCGGCGGATTGCTGTTCTGGTCAATGAGTTTGGTGAAATTGGGATTGATGGTGACCTGCTGCGTTCCTGCCAGGTATGTGATGAAGACGGAGTAGAGACTCCTGCAAATATCGTAGAACTGACTAACGGCTGCCTATGTTGCACGGTTCAGGAAGAATTTTTGCCAACCATGCAGGAATTACTCAAGCGGCGGGAGCAAATCGATTGCATTTTGATTGAAACCTCTGGATTAGCGTTGCCCAAACCCCTGGTGCAAGCCTTCCGCTGGCAGGAGATTCGAACTGGTGCAACCGTTGACGGGGTGATCACAGTGGTGGACTGTGAAGCAGTTTCGACGGGTAAACTGGCAGCGGATTTGGATGCCCTGGCTGCCCAACGACAAGCTGACCCAACATTAGATCACGAATCTCCGATCGAAGAATTGTTTGAAGACCAATTAGCCTGTGCCGATCTCGTCCTGCTGACTAAAACCGATCGGATCGATATGCCTACCCAAACCAGGGTTCGAGAGCGGATCCAGCAAGAGTTGCGCACCGGAGTAAAAATTATTCCCTGTCAGGATGGGCAAATTAGCCCGGATATTCTGTTGGGCTTTAATGCCGCTGTTGAAGAGAACTTAAGCAGCCGTCCCAGCCACCACGATACGGAAGCAGACCACGAACACGATGATCAAATTATTTCGGTGCCCGTCATTTCCCAGCAAACGTTTGAGCCTCAGCAATTGATCCAAACGCTCAAGCAGTTGATGGCGCAACAGGAAATTTATCGCATTAAAGGCTTTGTAAATGTTGCCAACAAGCCCATGCGCATGGTGCTGCAAGGCGTGGGCGATCGCATTGAAACCTTTTACGATCGTCCCTGGCAGGCAACCGAATGCCGCGAAACTCGACTGGTCTTTATCGGGCGAGCCCTGGATCAGGCCCAAATTGTAACCGCGATTAACGCTTAAAATCGACCAGGGACAGAATGGCCAACCCATTGCAATTCGACAATTGAAACCCAATTAGGGAATTGCTTGCAGGCTTTTCAGTAACGCCTGCCGATAGAGCAGGATGCCATCGGCATTGAGGTGAACGCCATCGCTCGTTAAGGTTTGTTTCAGGGTTTGCCCGTCAAATAGGGGTTGGATAGCTGCCGTATCTACGGGAATGTTTTCTACCGCCGCTACTTTGCGGATCAACTGATTGATCGTTTCTACACGAGAGATGGGTCCTGCCAGATCTGGGTTTTTGCTGGCGGCAAGGGTGGAGTAAAAGGCAGGCAGAAGTACGGTTTGTTTTGCACCAAGCTGGTGGGTTAAGGCGATCGCCGCTTTCAGGTTCTGAACAAACTGAGTATTCTGAATGGTGTACCAGGCATCGTTTGTGCCAATGGCAATAATCGCTCTGGGGCACTTGACCGACCTGGCAGCTAAACGTTGGAGTTGCTCAACCAGCGAAACACTGCTCATGCCGCCAATGGCAAAGTTGTAGGTTTGTTCTCCCAGGGAATTTCCCAACTCGGCTGAAATGGAATCTCCAAACAAGCAGGTCTGGAACGGCTGTTTCTGACTGGTTGCGGTCTGATAATCAACCCACGTTTGCCAGAAGGGATTACTGCTAAGGGTATCCGTTGGAGGTTTAGGACTGAGGGTGTCTAGCAAATTGAGCGCTTTTGGCACACTAAGCGTCAGCTTTTGGAGGGGATAGGTATCCAAAAAACTCAGTACGCTCAGGCCCTCAGGTCTACTACCCAAAACCACCGCCGATCGCAACGCCTGCACCCCAACTGGATCAATGCCCTGAATCGCCTCGGCAACCAGGGAGAGAAACCCGATGCCAGTTGGTTGATTAAGCACCTGATCGATCGCCACCCGATCGACCGGAATGCTTGCTTGCAGAGCTTGCTGGAGCGATCGGCGATCCTCCTTGCTAACAAACCGCAGAAATCCCCTGAGTGCGGCTGATTCCTGCTGGGTTTCGGCATAGTGGTGCAGATCAGCAATTGCAACAGATTGCTCAAGGGGGCCAAAGCGAATCGCCAGCACTTCCGCAGCCTGCACAGGCAATGCGATGCTAAGAGAAACGACCAACGCGAGAAAGCTCCATAGAGCCAGGCTTCGACGATTCATTTTGATGCAGTCAATTTTTATGCAGTCTAACATTGCCAGGGCATCGCTAGGGCATCGCTAGGGCATCGCTAAGGGACTAACAAGAACTATGGGAGAAAATGGAAGATGGAAACCATGAGCCCGTATCCCAGCAAAATTAATAGAGACCCAACAACATTTATTTTGAGCGTCGGCTGCTGGGGTCTTAACCAAAAATTTAATAATTTGGTGACAAATGGCATCACAGCCCAGGTTAAAAGGCCACAACTGACCAGGTTGTTCACAAATATCTTGTGGGCAGGTGACCAAAGCTCCATTACATGGAAATGGGAAAATAGTAGCGTTTCAAGCATGACCGTTGGATAGAGACCCAACAACACCGCCAGAATCTGCTTCCAGGCGGGGGGGGCGAGTTGCATGTCCTCTGAGTCTTTGCGGTTAGAAAACCACCTTTCTAGCCCGGTGCCAATTCCCCGGTAGCGGTAGGGGCCAAACTTTTTTCTGCCCATCCTGACTAAGTCATGGCGGCAATCCGAATCTAACCAATGGGTCAAACTAACCGGGTCATCGAAATGGACAACGATATACCACTTATTTTGGGTGCCATCGATCGGGGGGCAAATGTCTGTTCTTAAATAACCATGAAAATGACCAATCACAGATCGGAACTCTGATTGCCACTGCTTGAACTGGATTTCTTTATCCTTAGGGACTTCATATTCAATCACAATGCTGGTGCTGGACTCTTGTTCAACCGAACTCGTCATAATTCAAGACTATCCAATCAGCTATCAAATGCCTTCAGCATAATCGGGGGAAGTGAGTTTTTCAGTAAACCAGATTGAACAAATTGAGTATAAATATCTTCTTCGATCGCCAGTAGTTTTGCCTGATGCTGTTGGATACTAAACGCCTCCAAACAAGGATGCTGTTCCTGGATGTATTGGATATCTTGATCAAACAGCTGAAGTTGCTGCTGCACAAAATCGATTTGGGACTGGTGCAATATCGGACTAATTGTGAGTTGACGCTGCGGTTGAGTCAAATGAGCTAACACCTGGCCCAGGGCATCTCGCCGAGCAATGAGTTCCAGATATTGCTGACGCAGGGATTGATCTTCCAAAAGATTGAGTTTTTGCAGTAACAACTTTGCGGTTAATCCCTGCACCAGCAATGTAAACCAAACAACCCCAAAGGAATTGGCAATGATTTCTTCTCGCCCCAACACGATGACAGGAATACTCAGTGCTAACGAAATGGACACGGAACCGCGCAGTCCTGTCCACCATAGAACGGTTTGCTCTCGCCAGGGAATTGCTGTTCTTGCGAACCAATTTGTCAAGGCGCTAAAACCATAAATAGCAACTGCTCGGGATAGCACGATCGCCGCGATCGCAATGGAAGAGGTGCCAATATTCTGAATTAGCTTATTGAGATGCATCTGATCACCCAACAGCAGAAACAAAATAGAGTTGACAAAGAACACCACAAATTCCCAAAATTCAGTCATCGTCGAGCGTTTTGCAGGTTCTACCCCCGGTTGAAGACTGAAATTTCCGATCACTAAACCTGCGGTTACAACCCCGATGACCCCAGAGCCACCGAGTTCCTCTACTAACAAGTAGGTTCCGTAAGCAGTCACCAAGGTTAGGGATTGCTCCACCCAGGTAAGGGTATATCGCTGGGTCAGGAGGGCCACACAAATCCCAATCAAGCCCCCCATGCCGACTCCAATCCCCGTTACCACAAAAAAGCGCACAACCGTTGATGAAAGCTGAAAGGGTTGGGGATCCATTGCCAGTTCAACCAACACCCCAAAGGCTACAACAGCCGCCCCATCGTTAAATAAACTTTCTCCTTCTAATAGTGTTGTCAGGCGGTGTCCCGCTCCCACCTCTCTAAATAGCCCCAGAACCGCAGCGGAATCGGTTGCAGACAGGCAAGCTCCAACCAATAGGGCTGTCGTCCAGGAAACCCCTGCAAATTGGTGTAGCGCCCATCCGACCCCCGCGATCGACAGAATAACCCCACCGACTGCATAAAGCCCACTTGGCAGAATCTCCTTCCGAAGCGCAGACCATCGCATATTCCAGGCCGCTTCAAACAGCAACGGCGGCAAGAAGATCATCAGAATCATCCCCGGTGAGAGATTCAGCAGACGCACATCAACCAGAGCCAAGCCCAAGCCCACAATCACCAAAAGTAGGGTGTAGGGAACCTGGCGCAGGACCGTAAAAATCTTGGGAAGAATGGCTGCACTCAAAGCAACCAACAAAATGATCAGAAATTGCTTGAGGTCTTCCTCGATCGCAACATCTGTAGCATTGGTCAAGAAGCTCATAGAGAAATGTAACCGCGTCAGGATTTCCTATCGTGAAGGATGTTCTGAGGCAAAAACCGTGTCTCTTAATACCAAAACCTAATCAGACAGGCGCAGCAGGGAGACGGATAGGGAAGGAATCGCCAGTCAGAAGGCGGGAGACGGCTTACCCCCTCGCCTTTCTCATCCATCGGGCCTGCTGAATCCATTCAAGCAGTTGCTCCCTGGAAGGACACAAATCCTGGCGTTGCAACGTTGCCACATAAAACCGCAGAATTTGTTTATGAAGAAGTTGTAGAGGCGTCTCTGCAAGTTGGATAGGAGAGCAGATCCCCGCATGGAGTAATAACCCACAGTACTGGCATCCTACGGCTGGAATTTGGGCCAGAGCAGCTAAAGCAGACCACTTGTTTACATGCTGAATATGAAGTTGAAGCTGAGCTGCCAGGGCATGCTTCTGGGCAGATGTCCTCGTTTTCTGAAGCAATTGCTGGGTAGTCTGGATATCGCAACTTTTTAATTTCTGAATTTCTTCAGTATCCAGGCCGGGCAGTTGTTCAATGCCCCAATTGCTGACTAAGGCCGCCGGAGAACGGGCAGTTTTTGAGTCGGGGTCGTTCATATTCGCCAGCCAATAAATATCATCCTGACTAAGTAGGTAGCTCTAATTAATTGTAAGAAGGGGGAGTGGGGGCTGCGCCCCCAGGCAAGGGGTTCCACCCCCTCCACCCCCAAACTCACCTTTTATTTAATTGCGCCCAGCTACTTATTTAGAAATATTAACCCAGCAGCAAAAGTCTGGCATTTGGGGGTGGGTTTCGACTCCGCTCAACCTATGCTCAACTCCGCTCAACCCACACCTGACTGGTGAGCAAAGTCGTAGCCCGGTGGCTGAGCAAAGTCATAGCACAATCACCCTTGTCGGCACAAGCATTGCCAGGTTAATCGGTCGGTAGACGCCATTCATGCCAAGCATCGGGCGGGGGGGGCATTGCCTCCAGGTAAAAGGTTCTCCCCCTCCCGTCCCAAAGTCCTCTTTAGTAAATGGCACCCAGCTACTTACCCCTATTGTGAATGGTTTTTTGGGCGATCGCCCCCATCACCCAAAGCTCCGCTGCAACCAGGCATCTCTTCCCCGTCTGGAGCAGGCCAGTCCCCAAAAAACTCAGGAAATTTCCCGCACTACAGGTTTGCCATCCACGATTTCCCCAACCAGAATCAGGCTGGCAACGCCAACAAATAGACCATTTTCCAGCACACCAGGAATATTGTTAAGCGTTTTCTCTAGCTCTGCCGGATGATCAATCCCATTATCGTACTTGACATCAATCACAAAGTTGCCCTGATCCGTAATTACCGGACCCGCCTTCTTAACGCCCATCCGCAGTTGGGGCTTACCGCCCAGCTTTTCAATAGCCCGTAGGACTGGACTCATCGCCATTGGCACCACTTCTACTGGAAGTAAGAAAGTGGTGCCGAGCTTTTGCACCAGCTTTCCCCCATCAACTACCACAATAAATTGATCGGCGAAGGAATCCACGATTTTTTCCTGGGTGTGAGCTGCTCCCCCCCCTTTAATCAGGTTTTTTTGAGGGTCTACCTCATCGGCCCCATCGATCGCAACATCAATGTGGTCTACTTGATCTAGCATCGTCAGGGGAATTCCGTACTCCTTTGCCAGCACAATGGCTTGAAACGACGTAGTAACTCCCTTAATATCCTTCAATTCACCAGACTTGAGGCGATCGCCCAACGCCTGAATCGCAAAAGCAGTCGTTGACCCGGTTCCCAGTCCTACAATAGAACCTGACTGCACCCGTGCTGCCGCTGCCTGCCCGACCTGCTGCTTCATCAAGTTAGCGGAGTCAAGTTCTGTAGCCATAACCAATTCCTTTTAGTTGTTACAAAAGAGTGAAGAAGCGTGGGGATGCGGGATGAAAGATGAAGGAGTTTTAAGTTTTGACTGCTTCTGGAACCCGACACCAGCTTCCAACTCCCCGTCAGTCAGTCTACTATCTACCGGCGACTTTTCTATGAGTGAAGTGGATGATTTTTCAGAGGCAGACTATCAGGATTACTGGGTTCTAAGTCCAGAAGAACGTCGCCAAAAGATTCAGGATGAAAAGACGCCTGAGGAAATTAAGGCACTTTTGCTTTACCAGCAGGGGAGGCTGCTGGTAGCAGAGGCATTGGACGAGGCAGCCCTGGTCAGCTACAACGAGGCGGTGGCATGTAAGCCAGACTACTACCACGCCTGGCTAGAACGGGGGGAGGTATTGAGCAAGCTGGACCGTGATGCGGAGGCGATCGCCAGTTTCGATCGCGCCCTCCAAATTGAACCAGACTATCTGCCAGCCTGGAGAAAGCGAGGAGATGTTCTCCTTAAACTAAAGCGCTACAGTGAGGCGATCGCCAGCTACGACACGGTGCTGGAGCATCAACCCGACGAGCCAAAGGTCTGGAGAAAGCGTGCCAAAGCCCTGTATCAGTTGGGACATTATGAAGATGCTTTGACCAGCTATGACCGGGCAGTGTGCTTGAAGCCGACTGACTTCTCCCTCTGGAAAAGTCGAGGCAGTTTGCTCTCCGAATTAAATCAACATCGGGAGGCGATCAAGAGCTTTGATCGGGCCTTAGAAATTAATCCAGAGGCCCATGAAATCTGGAATTTACGAGCGGTCCTCCTGGCAAAGCTAGAACGCCATGAGGAAGCGATCGTAAGCTGCGATCGGGCGATTGAACTCAAACCTGATGCCCCTGATATTTGGAGGACTCGGGCGATTGTCCTGAAAGGCTTGAATCGCTATGAAGAAGAGGTGGATAGCTGCGATCGAGCCTTAGAGTTAAAGCCAGATGACTCCCCTCTCTGGAAGCAACGAGCCTCTGCTTTGAAACAATTGAGCCGATACGAAGAGGCGGCCCATAGCTACGATCGGGCACTCGCCCTTGAACCGCAGAATTACAAACTCTGGCACCAGCGAGGACTGGTTCTACGTCAGTTAGAGCGATTCGAAGGGTCGATCGCTAACTTCGAGCATGCCCTGGAAATTCAACCAGACTTCTACCCGGCAACTCGCAGCAAACTATTCACACTGATCAAAAGTGGCAAAATTGCCAACTACATCTCTGGCAGGACAACCCTGATTGAACGGCAAAAACTATTAAACGATTTGAAAAACGAATTAAATGTGTTTTCCAAAACTAAATTGCCCGCCCTAGTTGCGATCGCCCTGGTCGTCCTGGCTAGCACCCATAATCGCGTTGCCGCCCTCACGGTTGGTGCCATTTTCCTGCTGATTACCCTCGCCAGTGATTGGCTTGAAGAATCCAGACGTTAAGGCAGGAAAATCACGCATCATTAAATTTCAAAAAATAATAAGGGCAAAAATTCTCCCCTCTCTCCCTTTCCTTCCCCTCTCCCTCCCCTCTCCGTCCCCGTTTTCAACTCTCCCTCAATATGGACAATCTCTTCGAAACGAAATACAACGGGACTTTTACCAAAGGTTTCGTTATCATAAGGACTGATTGATAAATTGTGTTAACAAATATCAATGATTGTATCCTCCTCCGGTATCGCCAAAATCAAAGAATCCCTGGTTCAAAAGGTCTTCTTTGGGCATGAACCAACCCCCGAACTGATTGCCATCCTGTTGGTTTACTTCGTTCAGGGAATTTTGGGTTTAGCCCGTTTGGCAATCAGCTTTTTCTTGAAAGATGATTTGGGTCTGAGTCCGGCTGAGGTTTCTGCCCTGATTGGGGTAGCAGCATTGCCCTGGATGGTTAAGCCTCTGTTTGGGTTTATTTCTGATGGGTTGCCAATCCTGGGCT
>JBAUTA010001413.1:0-5966 GCA_049581985.1 Kovacikia sp. | reverse complement strand
CAGGCTGCTAGGTGGCGGGCACCAATGAGTACAGGGGGACTGTAAACGTGACGGTTGAACCGTAGCCTTCTCCCTGGCTATAAAAGCTGATGGTTCCTCCCATGGCTGCAATCAACTTGGCCGAGATCACCAAGCCCAAGCCAGTTCCTCCATATACACGGGTAATTTGGGTAAATGCCTGAAACAGACGCTCTTGCTGATCAGGCGCGACTCCAATTCCCGTATCAATTATCCGGATTTGAACCATCCCAGGAAATCTTTGATCTTGAAAAGCAATTTCCTCTTGGACAACCTCTACCGCGATCGTTATCCCCCCTTCTTGCGTAAATTTAATCGCATTCCCGATGAGATTAAACAATACCTGTTTCAAGCATTGATAGTCGCCAAACAGGATAACTTCGTCCTGGGTAAGCGAGGGTTGAATCTTGAAGTCCAGATTTCTCTGATGGACCAACGGATGGGCATATCCCCTGGCACTATCCAGCAGTTTATCTAGCTCGATCGGCTGGGGGGCGATATTCACATGTCCGCTTTCGATTCTGGCAATTTCCAAAATCTCATTACTGATATCTAAAAGGTGAAGGGCTAAATGATAGGTTTCCTGAAGAAACTCCTGTTGCTCCTCAGGATCATCTACCACTCCATCTAGAAGCAGCCTGAGAGAGCCAATCATCCCGTTCAAAGGAGTCCGTAATTCGTGGGATACATTAGCCAGAAGTTCCCAACTTGGTTCCATTCAGCGCTTGCTCCGTAAGCTGTGGCAGGTGATAGGTAGCAGGTCGTAGATGCAAGCAATCATGGGGCTTAAATCCAATAATTGCCTGAACTTTTATAACTATCACGATGGTGCTCAACAATTTTGAGGTCGTTAATATCTGACGGTAGAATCCCTCTCCTAGGATAGATGCGTTCGTGGATGAATGGGAAGATCTACGCTGGAAGTCACTTAATTTGGCGCTCCCGCTCTTTTTAATCCCTTTGGGTAAATTCTCCGCCCCTTGGGGGCAGAATCACAACCGGGTCTTGCCCCAGGGTTTACATCTTTAATTGTTACTCCTCCTTTTTGGGCAAATTTGATTTGGGCAAATTTGATTTGGGCAAATTTCATCGGGGTTCCAACCAGATTACCAGTACTACTCTTAAATTCGATAGCTACAGAAGCTACTAAATCAAACGATGTTGTCCTTGCAGGGAACCCCTGGCTGGGGGCAAAGCCCCCCACTGACAACCCCTATTCCTTCGGTTGGGATTAGAGAAGGTTTGGAGAGAATGCCAGATTTTGGTCATGCTGGAAAGGGCAGGATGGCGAGAGCGGCTGGGGGAAGGGCTCATCATTAAATTCTCTCATCATCACCTCAGGATTTTCTATTCTTTTCCAATCCCCATTCTTTTCCAATCTCCCTTCTTTTCCAAATAGGGTGATCCAGAATCCCTGCCTGCTGAGGAGGATCCGAGGAATCCATCGGTTTCCTGCGGAGAAGTTGGGGGGTGTAACAAATCTTTGTGGTGACTATCGTTATTGCCAGTTCCTAGGGGCTTTTGAGTAGGGTAAGGAGATTGAGTGCCTCCATCGTGATACCTTACTGACTATTACTGAGCAAGGGATTGCTCAACCCTGGGATGAACTTAGGGCTGAATGATTAGAACTTTATTTCCAATCATCCTGCTTTTCAGCAATGCCCTGAGCAACTTTCTAAGATCCCATAAGTAAGATCTAATAGGTAATACGTAGGTAGGAGTCATGAATGATCCGTAGGAGGAGTGGGGGCGTTCCAGTCAGGGGGTTGCTCGGCTGCGATCGCTGAAGCCTTCTCCATCTCCAAAGTCATCTTTAGTTTAATCACACTCAACTATTACCTGACACCCTAATACCTAATAGCCATGAAAGTAGTCATTACGGGCGCAACAGGATTTGTGGGTAGTCGCCTGGTCGAGCGATTACAGGCGGAGGGGCATCATCCGATCGTCCTCACCCGGAATTTTGCCCATGCGGAACGGGTTTTCCCAAAATCAGCCTTCCCCAATCTGGAAATAGTTGTCTACACTCCAACGGAATCGGGAGAGTGGCAGCAGGCGATCGCAGGCTGCGATGGGGTCGTCAATCTGGCGGGGGAACCGATTTCGGAACGGTGGACACCGGATCATAAACAAAAGATTTTGGCAAGTCGAAAGTTAGGGACGCAGAAGATTGTGGCGGCGATCGGGCAGGCAACCCCCAGACCTTCAGTGCTGGTGAATGCCTCAGCGATTGGTTACTACGGCACCAGCGAAACCGCTACCTTCGACGAAACCAGCCCACCTGGGGATGATTTTTTGGCAAAGGTCTGTCAAGAGTGGGAAGCGGAGGCCCAGAAAGTTAAGGATTTTGGGGTACGGCTGGTCATCCTGCGATCGGGGATTGTTCTGGGTATGGGAGGCGCACTTGCCAAGATGATTCCACCCTTTAAATTGTTTGCGGGCGGCCCCATAGGTACAGGCAGACAGTGGTTCTCCTGGATTCACCGGGAAGACCTGGTGAACCTGATTCTGCAAGCGTTAACCCAGCCCACTCTGGAAGGTTGCTTTAATGGGACTGCACCAAATCCGGTCAGGATGGCAGAGTTTTGTACCACGATGGGAGAGGTGCTGCACCGTCCCTCCTGGTTGCCAGTTCCAGGTTTTGCCCTGGAGGCATTACTAGGAGATGGTGCCAAGGTTGTTTTAGAGGGGCAACAAGTATTGCCGAAGCGGACTCAGTTGATCGGCTTTCAGTACCAGTACCCCACTGTAAAGCAAGCCCTAGAAGAAGTTTTGGACAGTGGAGGATGAACTCTCGTGGATTTGAATGTCACCGTTAGAGTGCCTGCCACAACGGCAAATCTGGGACCAGGATTCGACTGCCTTGGAGCCGCTCTTACCCTTTACAACCAGTTCAAATTCTCGCTGCTGCCGTTCGATCGGGAGGAGCTGGTCATCGTTGTTAATGGGCCAGAAGCGGAACGGGTTAAAACAGATGCCAGTAATCTGGTGTATCAAGCCCTTGCGAACTTCTATCAGCGCCTCAATCAGGTGCCGCCGCCGCTTCAGATTGAGATTCAAATGGATGTGCCATTAGCGCGGGGGCTGGGCAGTTCTGCCACGGCGATCGTGGGTGGGCTGGTTGGAGCCAATGCCCTGGCAGGATCACCCATGTCGCCAGATGAACTGATGCGAATGGCGGTGGAGATCGAGGGACATCCCGATAATGTCGTCCCCGCAATGGTGGGTGGGTGCCGTCTGGCGGCAACGGGGCTTGATACGGATTGGGAAATTTGCGAGGTTCCCTGGCATAGCAATTTGATTCCCATCGTTGCAATTCCCAATTTTGAACTCTCGACTCAGAAAGCCCGTCAGGTTTTGCCATCTAGCTACGATCGGGCAGATGCCATCTTTAATGTGGCCCATCTAGGCTTGCTGCTACGCGGTTTAGAAACTGGAAAAGGTGAATGGCTGAGAGCCGCTTTACAGGATCGGATCCATCAACCTTACCGTCAAGGATTAATTCCAGGCTATGAAGCAGTCCAAGCCGCTGCTCTGATGGCCGGAGCCTATGGCTTAGTAATTAGTGGCGCTGGCCCGACCCTGCTGGCGTTAGCCAATATTGAAGTCGCCCAGCCTGTTATGGCGGCGATGGAAACCGCCTGGACAAGTCAGGGAGCTTTAGCTCAGGTCAAGGCATTAGAGCTGGATCTGGAAGGGGCGATCGCCCAAGTAGAGACTCTTTAAACCACACGAAACCGAGGATCTTGCTTTAACTCATGGGGCTGGAAGTTTTGTAGCCAGCGGATAAACGCATCGTCAATTACATCATCTCGCTGGTTTAGCAGTAAAGCGGTGTAATGCGCTTTTTGCTTAACGACGACGGCACAGTATTCTGTTCCCCGAATGGTGGCGTGGTGAAACCCTTCCAACTGGAGAGAAGAAATCAGCAACGATCTCAACCCTAGGGCCTGAAAGATGGTCTGTACCCAGCTCATGTTGCTACTTTCAGAGGTTATGAAATACTCCTTAGGCAGCCCATTTAGGTCAAAAATGGCTACACCCATGATGTAATTGGGATAAAACATGGATGACTCTGTGGGGGGTTGAGATTCCAACTCGGTTTCTATCTGTTTTTTAATTTCGGTTGTCAAAGGCATGGGGGGACTCACTCAAGCAGCAACTTTCTAATTATGCGGAAATGAAGACTGAATAACTTTTTGGGTTTGGGGGCCTGTCGGGAATGATTTTGTAGGCTGGAAAACTCCAGAATAAAGCTTTCAACCATGCCCAGGCTGACAAAATCGAAACTGATATTTACCATGCTTAACCTGGTCAGATTGAGTAGCGCTATTGCTCAATCCAATATTCTGCGATACCCCTTAATTGAAAAACCGTAGATGACTAGTTTCAGTCTAGAAAACAAACCCTACGGAGGCGACCGTAAAATCTCTCATTTAGAAGGGTATGAACCATAAATATTGTCTCTAATCGGTCTGATTGGTCTGATAAGCCTGATCGGTCTGGTAAGTCTGATAAGTCTGGTCTGATAAGTCTGATAAGTCTGATAAGTCTGATAAGTCTAATCGGAAACCGGCTCTCTCGCCAAAGTGCAGAGTCTATTTCTCTATAATTCCTCTATCCCTGTCGCTTTAAAGCAGCCCTGCCAAATTTTTTAGGTATTTAGCGAACCTTTGCTGTTGGTTTGGAACCTCTCTACCTCTTGCAGAGTCTATCACCTGGAAGAGTGTGGAACGAATAATGGTTTTTACCCCGGTTAAAATGGCTACTCTCGGTGTGCTCCCTTTAATCCTTGGATTAGGAGCTAATGCTGGTGCTCAATTTCCAGGTGCTAGCCCAGCCCAGCTCGTTCAGATTTCCAGTTTACGGATTTCCCAGACAACTGGAGCCCTCCAGGTAATGGAGCAGGCTGTTTATACTCAAATCAATCAGCACCGGTCAAGTCGGGGGCTGCTGCCATTGACGCTAGATACTCGTATTAGTGCTCAGGCCCGCACTCATAGTCAGGCGATGGCAAGCGGGAGTGTGCCTTTTAGTCACAATGGCTTTCAGGAAAGGGTGAAGGCGATCGCTCGCACAATTCCCTATACAAGTGCGGCTGAAAATGTTTCCTACAGCAAAGGCTACCAGGATCCTGCCACTCAAGCAGTGAAGGGCTGGTTAAAAAGCCCCGGCCACCTGAAAAATATTGAGGGAAAATATAACCTGACTGGAATTGGCGTTGCCCAAAATGCCAAAGGAGAGGTTTATTTCACTCAGATTTTTATCACTCGCAGATAGGGGTGCGGGGTAAGGATTGCAGATTAAATACAGTCGAAAAATTAGTCCTTGGAAGGGGCGCACGGCCGTGCGCCCGTACAGAAAATATCGAAGTTATACCAATTTTAAATAGCGAACAGGGCAGATTGGAGACGGGGTGCAGGGGTTCCATCCTTTACCCCCTCTAAAACGAAAGTTTTGGTCTACCAGTACAATAAAAATAAAGTTTTGAAAGAGGTGAAGGGGTGGAATTATATTCTTTATCTTTAATTCTCCATCCTTTATCCTTTCCCCTGTACCCCATACTCCAACTTTAATGGAACTGGATAATTTTCAAATTTGTGATGGTGACCTGTCGGAGGGATTGCTAAACGAGTATTTGCGCGCTGAGGCGATCGCCGTAGACACCGAGACAATGGGGCTATTGCCCCATCGCGATCGCCTTTGTTTAGTGCAGCTATGTGACCATCTAGATCGGGTCACGGTCGTGCGCATTGAACGTGGACAGACCACAGCCCCTAACTTAAAACGCTTGATGGAGGCAGACCCCGTATTAAAGGTGTTTCACTTCGCCCGGTTTGATATTGCAACCCTGCGGCACAATTTAAACATCCAGACAACCCCTCTATTTTGTACAAAGATTGCCAGCAAACTTGCCCGTACCTACTCTCCCCGGCACGGACTTAAGG
>JBAUTA010001412.1:0-2035 GCA_049581985.1 Kovacikia sp. | reverse complement strand
GTAGTAGAGGATCCAACGGGAGATACGGTAGGACTGGCACAGATGATTGGCGATGTGCCCCTGATCGCAACGCAGTTAAGCTTTGCAACTTCACGTTTTGGCCAACTCCGGGCTTACGAGCAGGGATATGTTAAGGAAGGGGTAGGGGCTGGAGGCTGCGCGATCGCGGCTCACCTTTACCAGGGGTGGCATCAGGGAGAGCTTTTACAGGCGATCGAATCCTTAGCCGCGAAATACAACGCGATCAGATAGTCGGCCAGGCTACGGCTATAGGCAAATTTCTGAGCCTAATTTATACCCATTCAAATAGCGAACAGGATAGATTGGGGGCTTCGCCCCCACCCCCCCCATCTGTAACTTTCTTTTTTTAAATTGGTATTAGACGGTAACCCTATCAGGGCAAGATGCGGAGGCTTCGGCCTGGGCACGGCTCGGCCAAACAGGGAACCCTACAACGGTTATGGCGATCAGAAATAGGGCAATATTTTGAGGTATCAGTTCAATCATGGCTGCACCCAAGCCGTGGGCGACCCTGGATGATTAGTTATGGATAGGAATGGAGCCTTTGCTGCAAGCGGCAAAACAATTGGGCAACTTTCTCTAAATTCTTATCTCCGGGAGCGTTTTCAACCCCACTGGAAAGGTCAATTCCGTGAGGATTTACTTGACTGAGGGCTTCTAAAACATTATCAGGCGTCAGCCCCCCTGCCAGGAGCCAGGAGCAATCGGGTTGGAATGTTTGCAGCGATCGCCAGTCGAGCGTTTTCCCCGTTCCCCCTGGCAGATTGGGATCATAGGCGTCCAGTAACAAGGTATCCACCTGGTTTCCATAGGCGGTTGCCTGCCCCAGGATCTCGTTGGTGCTGACTCGCAAGGCTTTGATAATTTCGATCGGGGGCAGCACCTGGCGAAGCTGATGGCAGAACTCAGGAGATTCGCTGCCGTGAAGTTGAACGCCATTCAGGTTGCCAATTGTCACCGTCCGACAGATGTCTTCAAGACTGGCGTTGACAAATACCCCAATCCGATCGCAGCCAATCTTCCCGGTCGCTGTATCCACGGGCAGTTCATTCACAATGGCTCTAATTTGCTCCGGAGATAGATACCGGGGCGATTTTTGTGAGCACACAAATCCCAAAGCGGTTGCCCCTAATTGGGCGATCGTTCGTCCCTGTTCCCCTTTTGTAATGCCGCAAATTTTAATTCGGAGTCCCATATGTATCAAAAAATAAACCAATCTAAAGTCTTAAGACAAAATCAAATGCTTTTTCGGTTCCTATTTGAGAGATTTCTATAATTCTTTGTGTTTGGAGACATTGCTCAATTATTGGAGGTCAAAGTTGCTTTACTCTTCCCTACTGGCAGTTGCCCGGACAACCGAGTGGTCACCTGGTATCTCTATTATCATGATTGCAGCCTGCCTGTTTGCAGTAGTAATTGGTCGCCCTGCGATTCAAAATCGTGGGGTAGGTCCTCAACTACCGGGTAACAACCTTTCTCTCTTTGAGGGATTTGGAGTTCCTGAGTTATTAGCAACGCTCTCTTTGGGACATATTCTGGGTGCTGGCATGATCCTGGGTTTGAGCAACGCCGGAATTCTCTAGCTGAGATCTTATCTCGTACCTGTTGCTACGCTCGCCAAAAACTCAAGTTCCTGGCTCATAGCCCAAGTCCATTAAAATGGACTCAAACGCTCTTTCAGTCCTGTTTAGAGGACTTGGGCTATGAGCCCGGAACCCATTCCAGGGCGGGACTGCAAGGTGGTTGTAAGGAAGGTGCAAAATCTCAGCTAACCTTCTGCCAAACCCATCATTTTTCGGTAATGGGCTTCAATTTGATGGATTATCTGAAACTTAGGGCTGTTAGGGCTGCGACTGCGGTCAAAGAGTTCTTGCCGAAGCTGGTCAATATCAGCCGTCAGTAACTTGCCATTGGCGATCACCCGTTGTCCATTGATCCAGGCGCTATTCACGACTTGGGTGGGTCTGCCTAAGATCAGGGAACCGAGCGGATCGGTGTAGGGCAGAAGCGACAG
>JBAUTA010001411.1:0-2318 GCA_049581985.1 Kovacikia sp. | reverse complement strand
ACGTCAGCAACTGCGGCAAGTTTCAGTTGACCGCCTGGTGCAGGAAATTTTAGCAGACTCCTTGCCCAATGATGTAAAAGCTAGGGTGCGATTGTTTGCCTGGATGGTTGCAAACGATCATCTCATTCTGCGGTTTGCTTTTCCAGAACACATTGAGCAACCCGGAATTTTCCATGAAAAGATTGGCATCTTTCAATTCCCTTGGGGTGATCAGGTTGCGTTTACTGGCTCAGCCAATGAGTCAGAGCATGGTTATGAACGTAATTATGAGTCGATCGATGTCTACCGAAGCTGGATGGCGGTCGATGAAGAGCGGGTTCAAATTAAGCAAGAGCAGTTTGAGGAAGCCTGGTCAGCTAGGGCTGTTGGGCTAAAGGTATTACCCCTGTCTCCTGAATTGACTGCACTGATTCGCAGTAAAGCACCGGATGAGAAGCCAGTCATCGCCTCAACCAATGGCTTTAACCTATCGACAGTGAAAGAGAATCCAACTGGCTATGGACAAGCCCAGGATAATTCTGGATTGCATGGTTTTCCGGCATTACCTGGCTGGCTCAAGCTACGTCCTTACCAACAGCAAGCGATCTCCAACTGGTTTGCCAACAAGGGGCGGGGCACCCTGAAGATGGCAACAGGGAGCGGCAAGACAATTACGGCGTTGGCGATCGCGGCTGAGCTGTATTGTAAAAGTTTGCAGCAGAATAAACCGCTTCAGGGGTTGCTGATCATTTGCCCATATCGGCATTTGGTGACTCAGTGGGCAGAAGAAGCTCGCCGGTTTGGCTTGCAACCAATTCTGGCATTTGAAACGGTGCATAGCTGGCAAGGAGAACTGCAATCTCAACTATTGGCGGTGCTTTCAGAAAATCAACCTTTTGTTACTGTGATTACAACGAATGCAACGTTAATACGAGACAGCCTCCAGTCTCAACTGCAATTTTTCCCAAAGCGATCGCTCATCATTGGGGATGAGGCCCACAACTTAGGGGCAACCCGTTTAGAATTAAGCCTGCCCCAAGAGATTAAACTACGATTGGCGCTCTCTGCTACGCCTGAACGATATTTTGATGAGCGCGGTACAGAGGGAGTGTTTGAATACTTTGGTTCTGTGTTGGAGCCAGAGTTTACCTTGAAAGATGCGATCGCTGCTAAAGCATTAGTTCCTTACCTTTACTACCCGGTTTTAGTGGAGTTGACAGAGCCAGAAATTGAGCGGTATGAAGAACTCACTAGCCGGATTGGTCGAGCTATTGGCATCAGAGGCGATACAGAGGAGAACGAAGTCTTAACGGCTTTGCTGATGCAGCGGGCACGGCTGGTGGGCGCTGCAACTAACAAGCTCAATGCGCTGCGCCAGATCATGTCTAACCGTCTGCAAACCAGCCATACCTTGTTTTACTGTGGCGATGGCTCAGTTGAGGACGAGGTGACTGAGGAGAGCGTTCGTCAGTTGGAGGCGGTTACGGCTCTGCTAGAAGGTGAGCTAAGCTATAGGGTCAAAACTTATACTGCTGAAACTAGTCTGGAGGAGCGAGAGGAACTGCGTTATCAATTCACGCAGGGGATTTTGCAGGGGTTGGTTGCGATTCGTTGCTTAGATGAAGGGGTCGATATTCCAGCGATTCAAACTGCCGTGATTTTGGCGAGTAGCAGTAACCCTCGGCAGTTCATACAGCGACGAGGACGGATTCTGCGTTCCAGTCCAGGCAAGGAGAGGGCTGAGTTATTTGACATGATTGTGATACCCCCTGATTTGGGGCGAGAAGCTTGGAGTATCGAGCGAAACTTGCTCAGAAAAGAATTGAAGCGGTTTGTTGAGTTTGCTGATTTAGCGGTGAATAGCGGACAGGCTAGAAAGATCCTGCTACCGTTGCAAGAAAGATATCAACTGTTGGAGCTTTAGAGATTTAGGTATGACTTCAGATCCAAATGACATTGAAGAACCGATTACGACCGCGCCGCCTGAAGTTGAAAAAATTATTCGGGAGGTGATTCGCGTGGAGAAAGAGAACTTACACTCAGATAGACCTAGAAATATTAGAGTCAATATTCTCCAGATCATTAAGGAAGCGGTGAAATGAAGCTAGTCTCGATGAAGCTGTTCAATTTCCGCCAGTTTTGGGGAGAAGTGGAGATTAATCTAGCGGGAGTGCCGGGGCATAGTGTCACGGTGATTCATGGCAATAACGGAGCAGGTAAAACCACACTGCTCAATGCCTTTACTTGGGTGCTATACGGTCAGCATACAGGGGCATTTGCTTCACCAGAGCAGCGTATTAATAAACGAGCCATTGCCCAAACGGCTTCAGGAAAACGAG
>JBAUTA010001410.1:0-5422 GCA_049581985.1 Kovacikia sp. | reverse complement strand
GGGGGTGGAACCCCCTGCCTGGGGGCTGCGCCCCCACTTCCCCTGCTTACAATTAATTAGAGCTACCTACTTATATCTTTAATTGATTGCATCCTGCCACTTAGCAGTCCAGCATGAGAACTTTGCTGGACTGCTAAAGGTTTTTACTGAATTTTACTGAATCGGGGTAGCTTAATTGATACCAATGGATGTCTTTCCGTTTTTTTCTGTAAGATTTACTACTTTTTTACCCCTTCTTCATCTTCCCTAAACTCATTTTTTGTCCGAGGAGCTAATCTTGAATAAATCTGCCCTCATGAAAAATGCAAAGCTTTACCAAAATACAACCAGCCCCTAGCCCCACGTCGTCGAACACGGCCAGCCAGATTAACACGATTAATTGCACTATGGGGTTGTCAATCGTTGTTCTACCCGTCCTTTTAATCTCATGCACGTTGGCGTATAGAAAATATCGGGCTGCGACTCTGCGCAAACATGTTGCCATCTTAGAAAAGATGTGGTGCCTGACCTATAAGAAATAGACTTTCTGACTATTGTGAGGGCCTGTTCAGGGAAGTTTTGATGCAAGTACCCTGCTGCTCTTATCCCCCAACCCTCTCGCTACCATGTATACACCAGTCTGGCGGAAGGCAACAAATTGGGCTTCTGAGCCTTGGGGGCTAGCCCCCAAGGCTATCAGGCGTCTGCTGTTCGCCTGAAGCGGTGATTCCTGTTTTTCGTAATGCCAGCAATGCTGTACCGTAGGCTGCTTCTGTATGCCGCGATCGCACCACAGGCACCCCCAAATGACGGGCACGAATGGCCGTCCATGTATCATTTTTGGCCCCTCCTCCCGCGCTGTACACCTGCGTTACAGGACTTCCACCCAGGGCTTGCAGCAATTCATAACCCTTTGCTTCAATCCGCGCCATGCTTTCCAATAGCCCATGCAGAAACTCGATCGCATCCGGCGGGCGAGGTTCCAGTCGTGGAGCCAGTTGGGCATCATTGATGGGAAAGCGTTCCCCTGGCTGGGTTAGGGGGTAATAATCCCAAGGACTGGCCTGGGAAGCTACAATTTGGGCGCTCATGGTTTCCAGTTGCCTGTCTGCGAAAAACTGCTGCAACACGGCTCCACCCGTATTAGAAGCTCCACCGACCAACCAGCGATCGCCCAGCCGATGGCTGTAAATGCCGTACTGCCCGTTTTCCACAGGGGTATTGCTTAATAGCTTTAGCACCAGCGTAGACCCCAAGGACGTAACGGCCTCTCCGGCAGCGACCGCTCCACTCGCCAGAAATGCTGCAATGCTGTCTGTCGTTCCAGCGCAAACCTGGCAATCTAACGGTAATCCAAACTGGGCCGCAATAGCTGGCCGCACTCGCTCCACGGGGGTGCCCGGTGCCACCACCTGCGGCAACAGGGGCAATACTCCCAAGTCCTCGATCCAGCTTGGATAGCAGAGGCGGGCGACATCGTAACCCAGCTTTAGACTGTTATGGTAATCGCTGATGCCTAACTGACCGTGCAGCAAAAATCCTAACCAGTCTGCCTGGTGCATGAAATATCGCGCCTCAATAAACCAGGATTGCCGCTGCCACCATAGCAACTTGACCAGACTGGAGGTGGCACTTAGCACCGTGTCTTTGCCGGGTGCCTGGGTGTAACGTTCCTGGGCAAAGAACTGGCGCAGGGTTGCTAATTCCGTCGCTCCACAGGCGTCGTTGTAAAGCAGGGGTACCGTTATGGGCAGACCCATCCCATCACACAGGAGAACCGTTGAAGAGGTGCCGTTAAGGGCGATCGCCCCCATGCTTTGGCGATATACCTGCGGCACCCGTCCGATTAATCCAAATAATGTGTTCTTCCAGGTGGCTATCCAATCGGTTGGGTTAGAGAAGCGATCGCTGCCCTCAAACAACAGACGCCCCTCCCCATCAATCACGGCAATTCGTCCTCCGGAGGTGCCAAAATCAATTCCCGCGTAGAAATTCATACTTAAATTTAAGAACAAACACGACAGACCAGGGACGGAGTGCAGGCTGGGGACAGCGCCCCGTTCCCCGATCTGCAATCTCCAGGGTTTAAAGGGGGGATCACCTAAAGGGGGCTTAATCTAAGGATTACCGTTTTTTAACTTGGTCAGGCTAGATTCGTGGGGAAAAATTCAATCGCCCTGAATAATCAGTTTTTACTGAGATTCAGAGTACCTGATCCCTCCCCTCCTATATGACTCTTTCCCGTAGACAATTCCTGCTATTGCTTAGCGCTGCCTTTGGTACTACTGCCTGTGGCCTATTCCAGCAGAGGGCGTCGCAATCCCCAGGCACAACTGCTCTAAAACTGGCATTTCAGCCAATTAAAGCGCCCTTACCCCTACCCACAAGCGGCGGCCTTTTGACTCAACAGATCGCAGATTTCAGCAATTACGAGGTAGTAGACGATCTGGTTCTGCCAGAAGGCTTTACTTACCATGTGATTGCTTCCTGGGGCGATCGGGTAGGCAACTCGCGGTTTGGTTATAACAACGATTACCTTGCCTACCTTGAAACCGGCAAAGATGAGGGGTTACTGGCAATCAACTTTGAATATATCAGCGCTCTCCCCTGGCTCCAAAGCTATGAGCAGGTAATTGGCAAAACCCTGCCGATCGCTGAGGTGCAGGGTACCGTTGAAAAAACAGGCCGCAGCGCCAGGGAAGACCTGCCTCCAGGACTGAATGCGTTTGCCCTAAAGACTGGTGATCCTTTACGGATCAAAGTTGAGCAGATCAGTAAAGAAGCCCTACTTGATCAGGGCGTGGGCGTGATCTCGGTGCGGCGGGGTGCGAATGGTCAGTGGGAACGCACCCATTCCACCCAAGATCGCCGAATTACTGGGATTTCTGGTTTAGAGGATGGGCGTTACCTGAAAACAACTGGCCCAGCGGCTCTGATTTTTCGTAAAACCAGTGGGCAGGGCTACCTCGATCAATTGGGCGATCGCGTGATTGGCACCTTCCAGAATTGCGCGGGGGGAACTACCCCCTGGGGGACGGTACTGAGTGCGGAGGAGAACTTTCAGGTGCAGGTTCCAGAACCGATCTATGCCGATGGCACTTCCTTTGACCCCAAATACCGTCCATTTAACATGAGCGATGGCGAAGTATCTGGATTGGGCAATGTTTTGGGACTGGCAGGCAACAAGTATGGCTGGATAGTGGAGTATGATCCGGCCAACCCAGCGGATACAGGCACTAAACACACCTGGTTGGGTCGCTATCGCCACGAAGCGGTGGGGGTGCGGGTGGTTACAGGGAAGCCGCTGGCATTTTATTCCGGCTGCGATCGTCGGGGTGGGCATATTTACAAGTTTGTCAGCCAGGGCAAAGTCACCGATCCTAAGGCCAAAGCCAACTCCCAACTGCTAACTGAGGGCATGCTCTATGCTGCCAAATTTAACGCGGATGGCACTGGCAACTGGATTCCCCTTAAGCCCAGCACCCCTGTAGACCCTACCCTGCCAACCTTTTTAAGTGGAGTTATGTTACCCCTGCCCCAGCGTCCCCAAGGGGGTGTTTTTCTAGCGGATGAGGATGGGCAAGTCGAAGCATTTCGGCAGAGGTTCAAAACCCTGGCTGATCTCTATAAGGGCAATGCCCAGGAAAAGCAGGGAGCCATTTTGATTGATGCCCATTACGCGGCCAATGCGGCTGGGGCAACCTGCACCGCCCGTCCTGAAGACACGGAAATTGCCCCAGATGGTTCTTTGTTAATCACATTTACCTCAGGTGGCATCAGCAAGGAAGAGGGTAGCCCTGACACTCGTATCTTTAAAGGCCCCGATGGCAACAGCGCGTATGAATTTGGCTGGATTATGCGTCTGCTAGAAAAGGATGACAATCCAGCAGCCATGGCCTTTCGATGGGAAATGATTGCCACCGGAGGCGAACCTGCTACTGGAGGCATGGGGTTTGCCAACCCCGATAATCTGGCCGTTGACCCCAAGGGCAATCTGTGGATAGTTACGGATATGTCTTCGGATAAGCTGAACCAGACAGTGCCTGAAAAGCGAATTGAGAAGAATGGCAAAACTGTCAGTCAGTCAAACCTGCGGGGCATATTTGGGAATAACTCGATCTGGTACATGCCGTTGTCAGGAGAGGGGGCTGGACAGGCATTTCTATTTGGCACGGGACCCATGGACTGTGAAACGACGGGTCCCTACTTTACCCGTGACGCCTCCACCCTTTTTCTTTCAGTTCAGCATCCGGGTGAGGTCAACGGAACTCGCAGAGATATGGCAGCTGAGACCCGGCAAATTTCTCTTCGTACCCTTGAGGGGAAGGAGTTCATTCAAACCCGCCAGGTTCCGATTGGTTCTAACTGGCCTGCTAAACAACCCAATCAGCCCCCTAAACCTTCTGTCGTCGCCATTTATCGAACCAACAGGGATGCGATCGTCTAAGAGGATATTTTAAAAGTCCCTTATGGTGTTCCCCATGCCCAGCTGCCCATGCCCAGCTTGGGATGCTGAACTCTCACCAATACCGTGATTGAAATACATCGCTCACTGGTGGCGACTGACTGAGACAGTGGCATGGTGCGGGCGATATTTGCTAGTCTTTTTGAGATTATCTGTTTTCGCTTAATTCCTTATGCACCAACGGTTTCCCCGCTACATCATTCTACGTTGGGTCGGCATCATTCCTAACAAGTTAGGAAGAGGGAGCAAAAGTCAAGCCAGATTTGGGAAAGGGTGAGAAGTCAAGCGGAGCTTATGTTTTACGGGTTTTAATCACCCGCAGGTCTTGGTTTTCAGGGGCAGTAAAATAAGCAAGCCAGTGAACCGCTTTGCCACTGTTGAGTGCAACCGTAAAGTGATAGAGACCTCGATAGAGCATCTCCAGTGGGCGTTGCCTAATGGAGGGATGAATTGAGGTTGATTGAGATGCAATGCCCAGAGTGCAAATCTACGCATGTTCGGAGAAATGGTAATCGAAGAGGTAAACAAAATCACATTTGTGTCGATTGTGGGCGACAATTCATTGAACATTACACCCCTCGTCAAGGTTACAGCGATGAAGTCAAACGCGAATGTCTGAAAATGTATATCAATGGCTCAGGATTTCGAGCGATCGAACGGGTCAAAGGTGTACATCACACCACCGTCATTTACTGGCTTAAACAAGTTGGACAACAGCTACCTGATGCCTATGAGCCAGAAACAGTGCCGCAAGTGGGAGAACTCGATGAACTTGAAATCTTTGTCGGCTCAAAAAAAACAAAATCTGGCTGTGGACAGCGGTAGACCCCTTCAAAGCGGGGATTTTAGGCTGGGTCATAGGAGACCATAGTGCCGAAACCTTTACACCTTTGTGGAACTTGGTGATGCTCTGGAACTGTTACTTTTATGTCACCGATGGTAATCGAGTCTATCCGATGTTTGTTCCAGATGAAGACC
>JBAUTA010001409.1:0-5517 GCA_049581985.1 Kovacikia sp. | reverse complement strand
CCGCTATAGATCTCCTGAGGGGAAAAGGTCTATCGGGATGCAAGGCGATTAATTTTTAGGGCGCAGACGATAGGTCAGCACTGAAACTTCTCCGCTCGGAACGAAGTGAGTCTCAATTAACCCTTTCCCTTTGAGACGCTGTAAAACTTGAACCAGAACTGTGTAATTCTTACCAGTCACATCAAAAAGCTGTCCTCGATTCTTGTCTCCCTGTTTCAGGGCTTCCAGAATGATGGTTTCAATAGAATTCGAATTTGTTGTCGTTTCAGTTGTCATTGTTGAAAACGCCTCCTACGCTGCTTATATTTAGCAATCGCAATTTCTGGAATCCTGCCTTAACTAGTCCTGGCTTGAATCGATGTGGCGATGATTCAATTCCTTCAAGATCAAGCAGTAATTTGGAGAACCTTAAAAAGGGCAGACAAAGAGCCTGCCCCCAAGACTACAGAGCTAAAATTCTTAACCTTTTAGCTTAGTAACGCCGAGACGATCGATTGTTATTTGACCAGCTTCCCCCTGAAGAACTCCTTTCTTCACGAGGCTTTGCTTTATTAACCTTAAGATCACGCCCCATCCATTCGGCTCCATCCAGGGCTTCGATCGCCGCTGTTTCTTCTGCTTCTGTTTCCATCTCAACGAAGGCAAACCCCCTAACACGACCTGTTTCCCGATCAGTGGGTAGTTGAACCCGCTTAACACTTCCGTACTCTGCAAAAGCTTGGGTAATATCGTCTTGCGTTACGCTAAAGGACAAATTACCGACATAAATTGACATGAAACATCTCCAAAATCAGAAGTTGTAGAGAGTTAGATTCGGAGAAACGCTTGCAAAACGAATTACGCAGCCGAAAATAATCCTTACCCCTAGACTAGCACAGGATCCAGAAAAGGCGTGACTGATTAATGATTAACCGCTAATGCACAGACAATATCGTTCATAATGAAAGCACTAATTCAGCTAGGGGCTTTTTAAGTAAGGCTTACTTTGGTTGCAGGGGGCGATGCTCAGCACCCCTATAGGTAGATTGCGGGTTGTCCAGTACCTTTCTTCTGGGAAGTTGCTTAGAGTGATTAGGGGGGGAGTCTTTGGCTGATGCACTTGACCGATATTGTCAAACTCTTGCAGAAGTGATGATTTGGATTTGATCAGGATTTGTATACAAGTGTCAATGCTCTGCAAAAAGTTTATTAACGAGGTTGGACTGTGAACTCAAGCAAAGATATTGTCCGAACCTACCTGCTCGAAATTGCTCGAGTCCCTTTGTTAACCAGGGAAGAGGAAATCATCTATGCCAAGCAAGTGCAGCAGATGATGGTGTTGAAAGGGGTTAGGGAAACTTTGATTGAAACGACGGGTAGTGAGCCAAGTCCAGAAGTATGGGCCCAGACAGCTGATTTAGATGAGAAAGAATTGAATTCTGTTTTAGTCAAGGGGCAACAGGCAAAACACAAAATGGTTGAGGCTAACTTACGGTTAGTCGTTTCCATCGCAAAGAAATATCAGAAGCGGAATGTCGAGCTTTTGGATTTGATTCAAGAAGGGAGCATGGGCCTTGAGCGGGGCATTGAAAAGTTTGATCCCAAACAGGGTTACCGCCTATCTACCTATGTTTACTGGTGGATTCGTCAGGGGATCACGCGGGCGATCGCCCAGCAAAGCCGAACGATTCGTCTCCCGATCCATATCTACGATCGGCTAAGCAAAATTCGCCAGACTCAACGGCAACTTTCCCAACGGATGGGGCGTAAAGCAACCGCAGCAGAGATTGCTCAAGCTCTGGAAATAGAAGCCTCTGAGGTTAGAAAGTTTTTGCTGTTAACGCGACAACCCATTTCGCTAGATTTGCGTCTTGGAGAGAACCAGGAAACAGAGCTGATTGAAATGCTGAAGGATGATAATCCTTCACCGGAGGAGTACACCGTGGGTGAAGCGTTGCGGAATGATATTCAGCAATTGCTAGAAGAATTGACCCCGCGTCAGCAGGAGGTAATTACGTTGCGGTTTGGTTTGGAAGATAACCGGGTTCAGAGTTTGCAGGAAATTGGAGAGCGGTTGGGATTAAGCCGGGAAAGGGTGCGTCAAATTGAGAATCAAGCCTTAACCCGCCTACGTCGGCGTCGAGATAAAGTGCGGGAATATCTGGCGATTTGAACAACATTGTATTGATTCGTGTCAACTGAGACAGAAATCAGGAACAAATCGGAGCATCATGCAAATATAAAGAAAATCTTAAGTGAGGCAGGCTCATGATTACCAGCAAAATGATGCAGCAGCTCTGGGCTGTCATTGAGTCTACGCAAGTTAGTGCCCTGCTTCAGTTTGATGACTCTTCTCTGGTGCAATTGCTGCTTAGCCAGTTCAAGACCCAACAGACGATCGACGCTCAGATGACTAACACTCTTAATACTTATATCCGCGCTAAACTGCCCCTCATTCGCGATACCGCTGAAGGGAAGCTAGTTATAGGGCGAGGCAATCGCTAATTTCTCAACGGGCACACTTCGTGCTAAGCGCCCTTTGAGGATGTCCATTACCAAACAATATGAACCACTGGCTAGGCATTGCCCTGATAGCTTATTTGATTGGAGCCGTGATTGAAGGGGTGAATGCAGCCAGTCAGCTATCTCATTCAGCAACCGAGTTAGCCAAAGGCGCAGAAGACGCACAGTCAGAATCAACTGATTCTACCCAAGGAAGCTGGCACATTTTTGTTGCAATTGCATCGGTTAGCATTTGCGGAGCTTTTCTCTGGCCCTGTCGCTTGATTCACCGTTCGATTAAGGGGAAGCAGGCAACGTAGGTGAAGGGTGGGGACTTGACGAGGCGGCAGCAAAGAGCTGAAATTGCCTCCACTGAATTGCCTCCACTGAATTACCTCCACAAGATGGAGAAGGGAAGATGGAGGGGGAGTCATCGATGAGGTCGGTTGGTTCCCCCTGAGAATTTATTTTATTTAACCTGCACTGGCAGTACAACCTTCCTGGCTAAACCCAGGCTCTTGAGCGCTTGAATTGCCCACCAGGTCATGTCAATTTCCCACCATTGCAAGCCAGCTTTCGCCACATTGGGATGGGCGTGGTGGTTATTGTGCCAACCTTCTCCGTAGGTGAGAATTGCTGCCCACCAAAGGTTTCGAGAATTATCCTCGGAAAAAAAAGTGCGGTATCCCCACATATGAGTGGCTGAATTGATCAGCCAGGTGCTATGCCAGAGTAAAACTGCCCGGACAAAAATCCCGTAGATTACAAACGACCAACCACCCAGAAGGTATAAAACGACTGCCAGAGGAAGCTGAAGCAGCATAAAATTGTGTTCTAACCAGCGGTAGAACGGATCCCGATCCAGGTCAGGGGCAAACTGTTTGTAGGAGTCGTAGTCGAAAAAATCTGGACGGTGATAGATTAACCAGAGTATGTGGCTCCACCAAAACCCTCGACGGGCAGAATACGGGTCTTTTTGATTATCTTCAGTATGAAGATGATGTCGGCGGTGGGCAGAAACCCAGGAAATGGGTCCACCCTGCAAAGCTAAAGAGCCAATCAGGGCGATCGCGTATTCCAGTCCTTTAGGCACCTGCAGGCTGCGATGCGTTAAGAGACGGTGGTACCCCAGGCAAATACCAATACTGCCCAACAACCAGTGGAGGAAAATAGCGACCCCCAAGGCAGACCAGGAGAAAAACCAGGGAGCAAGCAGCGCCATTGCGTGGATGACGCCTAGAAATACCACTAGCGGAATATTCAGCGCGAGTGGCTGCCCGGTTTTTGGGGCAGTTTCAACAGAATTGGAAGTCATCAAAAATCCTTGTTTGACAGGAATAGAGGTGCCGCAGATTTCAGCACCGAATCGATTCTCTGTCGCTGCAACCCGCTAATTAAGATAGAGAATCGGTTCATGCTTGCGAAAACAGGCAGGTTATAGTAGAAGAAAATGCAAGTGTCACTTACACTCATAGTCTAGCAATCCCCCGGTTTCTCTGCAAGTGTTACTTGCATTTTGCCTATGCCTGTTCATGCAAATTCAACGAGACAGCGCTTAATTCACGCTGCCCTTGGGCTATTTGCCTCCCAAGGAGTAACTGAAACCACAACTAGACAAATTGCGGAATTGGCGAATGTGAATGAGGTTACGCTATTTCGCCATTTCGGAAATAAACATGGATTGCTTCTGGCGGTGATTGAGGATGCGGCTGTTTTTACCAATTTGGGTCAAAATCTGATTCAACAGGCAAGTCAACCTGAGGATATCTATGAGGCCCTCAAGGATTATGCAACCGCTTGTTTACAGGCATTAGAGAGTGTTCCAGAGGTGGTGCGATCGGTTGTCGGTGAAGCAGGACAGTTTCCTTCAGAAAACCGCGAAGCCTTGGGACGGGGAATGACTCAAGCCAATCGGTATGTCGCTGAGTATTTTGAAACGGTGATCGATCGGGGGCAGTTGCCCACCTATCTGTCAGCAGAGAAACTAGCCAGCCTCTTGAATGGCATGCTGTTGGGCTATGCTGTGATTGAATTTACTAGCGAATTCCACGAGCTTTGGAAAAGTCGGGATGATTTCCTGGAAAATTTGATCACCCTATTTTTGCATGGGGCCGTTGCCCAGGTGTCACAAGCGGAGTCCAATGCTGTTAATTCCACAGAATTTGAGTTGGCAAAACAAAGTGCTCCGGAAATAGTCAGGGACTTACCTGCCAACTTAATTCACGAAATTTTGCAAAAGGCTAAAAAAGCGGGACCTCAGGAATATGCTCTGATGTATGTCCTGTTTGGCGCGGGGGTGAGTCCGGCAGAAATAATTTGCCTGGAGCGATCGCACCTTGTTAGCAATGCTCACCAACAATTACTCCAGATCACCCAAGGGTTGGTTCGTCAGGTTCCAGTTAATCAACGGATCCTGGGAAAACGCTACGGTTCCTATGCACGCAATCCCTTAACCCAGTGGCTAAAAAGCCGCAAAGATAGCCAGTCTAACTTATTTCTAAATCAAACCGGAAAACCCTTATCGATACGGGAACTACAACAGTATTGGCAACAGTTGACCGATGGCTTACTCACCCCTACAGGACACTTTCCCACCATTGAGCAGGCCCAGCAAACCTGGTGTGTGGAAATGCTCATGCGCGGGGTCAGTTTAGAAAACCTCTGTATCTTAACAGGCTGGGATGCCGGTAAATTGCGGCCCTACATCGCTAGAGCCAGGGAAAAAGCCGCTCTGGAGCAGGCCATTCGTCTTGATCAAAAAGCCTAGGGAGGACGGTGTCGTAGTTGCCTTTAATTGGGTCTTACCAGGGTAAAACCTCTCCATTCGCGTGCCAGAACGTGCCTGTGTTCTCCAGGGTCAACCCATCAATCCGAGCCAGTAACCCCTGGACGGATTCTTCTGGCGTGATGCCACCCGGTGTAAAGTTTGTCATCCGCGTTTGAACTAAACCAGGATGTAGGATCGCTACTGCAATCCCAAGTGATTTGAGGTCGTGGGCCAATGACTTGCCTGCCATTGATAGGGCTACCTTTGAC
>JBAUTA010001408.1:0-1649 GCA_049581985.1 Kovacikia sp. | reverse complement strand
GTCATAGTCAAATTGTCTCTTTTGATAAGATGGCAGGCGGGAAGTATGAGTAGAAGCCTCCACCAGATGGGGGACAAAATGAAGCTTTTGAGGGGGAAGATAGGTTTGCAGGACTGCCATTTCCTGTTGCGAATTGACTAGGACCGCATCGAATTGGTCGAGGAGGGCGATCTCTCGCGCAAAATTCGCTTCGTAGTCAAACTTTCGTCCTTTTAAGGGATAAACATTTTTTCGAGCTAGCCGTCCCTGACAAGCAATATCGTGAATATCGATCAAAAGCTGCGTCTGGGAAGATTTGGACTGTACAGCTAAATGGGCATATTCAAGATAGTTAATCCAGAGATAGTCATAGGGTTGCTGAGCCAGCAGCGATCGCACAAATCGGACATACCCTGGCGGGGTAAAGTAATCCGCATCGATCGGTAACTGTTGGCGCAAAAGCGTTTGATAGTAGAAACTTTGGCAACGCGAGTAAGCAAAGTCCCCAAAATTGCGTTCCCCGCCATAGACAAAAATCCGATCGACAAAGTTGAGAATTTCCTGCTGGTTTTCTGGTGTCCAAACCGGATTCGCAAATCCATTTTGAACCACGACATCCACCCTGAACCACTGCGAACGATCGCGGAAGTATTGCAAGGTCCCCAGCAGCCTGCGCTTATCTCCACCATCGCTTGGAATGGGCGGAGTATGCAGATGCAGCAGGACTTTCCTGCGCATCCGTTGGGCTGGGGAAAGCCCTAAGCGATCCCGCATCTCCCCACAACCCGCGGATGGATTCGTCAGATTGGCTAGTTGTTTTCCCATATTCCAACTCATTTGTAAACAGGGGGTGATTTGAACGATGTAACCTGGCGATTCAGGTCTTTAACCTGTTGAAACCCGTGGGGAAGCATTTGCCCAGCCTCCCCAACTTTGAGTGGGGGCCAGAGTAACCCATAGTGTTCAATCCATTCGAGGGCGATCGCTGCTTTTTCCGGATGATAGGAATAGAACCGATTTCCACTCAAACGCCGTAGTAGTTTTTGAACGGGATACAGGGGATAGGGTTTGAGGGCCAGATAGGCTGCTGACCCAACCTCCGCGATCGAGGTTGCTTGACGAATCCGTTTGTATAACGAAGCTGCGTGTTCCTTGTGAAGATCTGATAGGAGCTGTTTTTGGTCGATCGGCTGTTTAATGGGTCGATCCAGATCGGATTGAATCCCTCTGCCTAAATTGGCTTTTCCAATTGCCAGCAGAGCCTCAGTGACCTGGGGCGATGCACAATCCCCCGTGGCTTGCCCCGGATAAACGCGCCAGGTTGCCA
This sequence comes from Kovacikia sp., assembly GCA_049581985.1. GTDB lineage: Bacteria > Cyanobacteriota > Cyanobacteriia > Leptolyngbyales > Leptolyngbyaceae > Kovacikia. The sequence continues at coordinate 343 of JBAUTA010001408.1, read as the reverse complement.
GTAATTCCGGCAAATACAGCACATCCGTAACCAATCCCAATCGCATCGTCCAGTCATAATCTCCGACCACCCCATAGCGACTGGTAAATCCCGCTAATTTGGCAATCACACTCTGGCGAAACACCAGGGAAGTGATGGTCATATACAGGTTGCGGTAAAGAAAATGCATGAAAAATTCGCAGAGGCCAGAACGGATATGGGCGTGTTGATTAGCTTCCTGGTACAGATCAAAGTGGACTTGTGTGATCGTTTCAGGCGTCCGGGTGATGGCTCCCGTTTCATCGATCCAGGTAAATTTAAAGTGACAGGCTTCTAAGTCCGGGTAGGTATCCAAAGCGGCGAT